>JARRJW010000274.1:0-4708 GCA_037388785.1 Gammaproteobacteria bacterium | reverse complement strand
ACTTACCGCAAATATTCTTCCTGATAATTCAACGCACCACACCTTCCACCTGGCACAAAAAGTGTATGTTCTTGCTAATCAAGCGCAATAGATTTGATGAAATTTAACTTAAATTTGAGGAGCAGACATGAAAGTCGAATCAGGTATTAATCATGCACTCATGATGAATGAAATGGCTAAAAGCCGAAAGTCCAAGGAAGTTACTGGACAAATTTCCGGGGAAGATACTAACGGAAAATTTAAAAACAATATGGAGACTGCCGAAACCGATGAGCTTTATAAAAACTTTGGACAGCAGGTTTCAGCAATGGCTAAAAGCAAGAAAGATGAAAATTTTGATCTAGAGGAGCGTAACTTTGGAGCAATGGTTTCAGCGTTAGCCCGCGACCGATATGATTCTGACACAACTACTGAAACCGAAACCGTCGTAGAAACTGAAGAGACGCCAGCACCAGAGGAAACACAGGTTCCAGCAGATAACATACAGGCCGAAATCCCTGCAGCTGAAACAGCAGAGACAGCAACTGATGCCGGCATTCTGGAAGAACTTGTAGAGAGCCTGGAAAACCCCGATCAGGAGACCACATAAGGTTACTCTTATTGATATTTAAACCTGCCCCCGCCTACACTGCGGGATTTCAGTTATTTCATGTAAGCTGGTAATTTAATTTAAGAACCTAATTTCCGTCGGCAGGATAAGAGAGCGGTTTGCCTCAGTATCATTAGGATAAGCAGTCCAACCATGTTAGAGGCACCCTTAAAGACCCGCGATTTTCCGACTCTACTTCAGAGTATATATGGCTTTTACTAACGCTCTGGTGTAAATAGATTTCTGTTTTAAGCCCTAACAGGAGAGCGAGCTAAACAAGAATACGCAATTTTACTCAGGTCGTTGTTTGATTTTCAGAAGAGTTTTCTAAATCACTGGCGTGACAAACTTTATTTCTGCCCGTTTCCTTTGCCCTGTACAGGGCTTTATCGGCATCCTTGAGAAGATAATCCACATCGATAACACCGCAATGAGTCGATACTCCAAAGCTCGATGTCAGTCTAATTTTCTGCTTGTTATAGTTAATTTCAAGCATTGACACTGCCTGTCGAATTCGTTCGGCTGTTTGTATGGCGTTGGCAATTTCAGTATCAGGCAGGACAATTAGAAACTCCTCTCCTCCAAAACGACAACAGATATCAATCGACCGGGCATGAGAAGACAGCAAATTACCAATTTCAACCAAAACAGCATCGCCACCATCATGTCCGTAGGTATCATTAATTTTTTTAAAATAATCAATATCAATCGCAATGGCACTTAAACATTTATCAAATCTTTTTGCAGAATTTATTGTTACTGATATCGTAACATCCATACCTCTCCGATTAAGCAATCCTGTTAATGGGTCATTAAGCGCCAAAGCAGTAAGCTGTTTTTGCTTAGAGAACAGCAGTATGGAAATAAAGCCAATCCCAATCATTATGAATGCGATTGCAGAATGCATCAGCACCAGTCCATAAACAATTTCATAATCCTGTGAATCGAGAACAATATAGATCTGTAAGAGAGAACTTATACAGACAATTAACGCACCAAATGCAACGAAAGCATATCCCACATTTCTGGTTTTTAATGCACGTATAGTTAGTCCGTAAAAAATAATTGAATAAAAAACCAGTCCATATAATGAAAAAGATAGAAATAATGATGTGTATTCTGAAGAAAATAAAAAGTATCCGATGAAAATCGAGTGGATAATGATAATTATTAACGCAACATTCAATTTCCTGGCATATTCATAAACTGAAAACAATAGTATTGCGCTAACAATCACATAACCTGAAGCTGACCAGGCCAGCTCTACTTCAAGAATTCTGGCATCCCTTAATATATTACCAAGCCAGGCAACAATACCGAGCACACAGCCGATCAGGGCGTGCAGCCCAAAAATATAAAAGTTCAAATCATGAATTGGCATTTGAATTATTATGGCCCGAATAGATTAAATAGATGCTTATCCAATATTGCATCAAAACAGATGAAATATACAAACTCGCCGGCCTTGCTTTCATTTTAAGCAAAAACCAAACCGCTTCATTTTTGTTTTAATAAATAACTTCAGCTTGATTGGTTCATGATGTAATCAACCAGCTTATCAATTTGCTCTACTGAGAAGTGTTCGAAAAAATCCCCACCGGGCGCAACTCTTAAAACCGGACCGTTCTGGCATCTGCCAAAGCATTTCAAAGTTTGCACTTCAATATCAATATTTTTGCTGATGAGCTTTTTGCTTATTGCTTCCAACAAAGCCTGACTACCAGAACCCGCACAGGATTTTTCATGTCCATCACGATAATTCACACAGACAAGTATTGAGGAATAGATGGTTGATGTTTTAGTGTTCAAGGACTACCTGGTCACGGCCATTTTTCTTGGCCTCATAAAGCAATTTATCTGCCCTGTGCAGTAAAGTGGAAATTGATTCATCTTCATTGCAAAGTGATAGCAACCCAGCAGAAAATGACAGTTTAATTTCTTTATCATCGACCAGCATCGGCTCACTGAGCAATTGCTTTCTTAAACGTATCAGCATTTCCCCGGCATATTGCAGTTCTGTCTGCGGCATCATTACCCCAAATTCTTCACCGCCAAGCCGTCCTATAACATCTGTTTTACGAAATATGTTTTTACAGACCCCGGTAAAATATTTAAGCGCATCATCGCCCACAGGATGCCCGTAACTGTCATTGATTTTTTTAAACCAGTCGAGATCAATCATTGCCAGGGAAAACGTCCAGGAATAACGTTGAGCAATATCTATTTGATATTCGACCTCTTCCATAAATGCTCGTCGGTTAAGCACACCGGTCAGACCATCATACTTGGCAAGGTATTCCAGTTTGTTTTCAACTTCCTTTCGTTCAGTAATGTTACGAGCCACACCTTCAACATAGAGCGGCTCATTTCTGGCGTCAAAACGCACATAGGCATTGGTGGAAATCCATACGGCCGAACCATCCTTGTGGCGTAACCAGGCTTCTACCTGAGATGCCTTACCCTTGCCATCAATTAGGGCCTGCACAGTTTTTTCACGCTCAGTAGGTGAACAGTAGAAATCCTTAAATGGCCTGCCTATCATCTGTTCCGGCTTGTAGCCCAACATGGCTTCAACAGATGGAGAGATGATTTTAATCACGCCACTGACATCTGTTCGGTAAAAAACATCGGGTATATTCATCAGCAATGATTCAAGATCATCCTGGTATTTAAAAATAGTCTCCATGGAATTTTGACTGTCTTTATTTTTTTGTTCGAGCACCACACCGTTCTGGGACTGGGTAGTATTGCGACCTGCCAAACAGTTTTTTAAAGAAAATTTATCCTCAAGCAAATTGCGTATCCTGGCGATCAGTTCATCATGCACCAGTGGCTTGATTACATAATCTGTAACTCCAAGACTGAACAGGACTATGCGTCTGGAAATATTATCAAAGGCTGTCAGGGCCAAAATTGGCACGTCGCCTTTTCGCCCCTCCATACGTCTGACCTTGTTGGTAAATTCAGAACCAGTCATACCTTCTTCCAACATAATATCAGTCAGAATAATGTCATAGTCCTGCTTGTTATATTGAAGCAATGCCAGGTTGGCATTATCGAAATCATCGACCTCCAGGCCTGCATCAACAAGGACAGTTTTCGTAGCAAGACGCTGTGAATCGGAATCTTCAATGTATAGCACCCTGCCTGATAATTTTGCATACCTGGCGGCCAGGCGATGAATGAAATTAACCAGTTGATCAAGTTCCTGCTTGAGGAAGACTTCTGTTACACCAGCAGACACGGCCTGATGAAAAACGTCCTGCGATTTTTCCGAGGTGATTAAAAATATCGGGGTATAGGCATATTTTGAAATTCGACGAAGCTTACGTGAAAAAGCGATACCGTCTTCTTTTTCCAGATACATAGAAACGCATATCAAACCAAAGTCTTTTTCTTTGAGCTGATTGAGCGCTTCATTGACATCAGATGTGGCAAACGTATTTGAATCTGGCACCTCAGAAAAAACACCAGCCAGCATTCGCCTGAAAACATCTGAATTGTCGAGAAGAAGAATTTCCATATAACTCTTCCGGTTATTACTAATTTAGCGCCAATATTAGCTGAAAATTGGGCTTTTTCTCAGGAATATTGACCCCGAGAGGCATTTCAAATGAAATTTATGACTTAAAAGCCTGAAACACCCTGGAGAGCTATACCCTTAATTGAGGATATAACTCCCTCTATCAATTTATTCTTTTGGCTCATCGGAAGCACTTTCCAACAACTCGGCACTTTTTTCCTTGGTCGCTTCATACATTTCGCCTGATTTTTCAACAACGGCGTCGGTAGCTTCTATAACTTCTGTTTTAGCCGACTCATAAAGCTCGACTGAAGCATCACGAGTTTCAGCCGCTTTGTCCTTGGTGACATCCCAGGTCTGCACTGCAAGTTCTCCGGTTTTATCTGTCCATTCCCTGGCAGTTTCCTTGAGTTCCTCGATTTTATCCTCTTTATTATTACTTTCCGTCGTTTCACCAGTCATTTCATTGTTCATTTCGCTAGTCGTCTCAACGGGCGTTTCATCAACTGGAGTTACTGTCTGCATTGGTGACTGGGTTTCTATTGATGACTCTAAGACAGAACCCTGCTTGTCAGACGCCGGGTCAGAACAACCGG
>JARRJW010000273.1:0-3391 GCA_037388785.1 Gammaproteobacteria bacterium | reverse complement strand
CTGCTGCAGTCAGAAGGGGATCATACATTGACCGCCTGGCAATGATTACAGCGGTTGGTGGACTGGCTGTTCCTAACTTTTTGCTGGGTCCTTTGCTGGTGCTGTTTTTTTCAATCTGGCTAGGTTGGTTACCGGTAAGTGGTTTCGACAGCTGGCAGCACTTTTTGCTGCCAGCTATGACCCTGGGATTCTCGATGGCGGCAGTGCTGACCCGAATGATAAGAAGTACGTTGCTGGAAACGCTGGGGGAAGACTATATACGAACCGCCTGGTCTAAAGGCCTATCTCAGGGCAGTATTATCTGGAAGCATGCGTTACGTAATGCCTGGTTACCGGTGGTCACTGTGATAGGCGCACAAATTGGCGCATTACTTGGTGGGGCGGTCGTCACTGAAACAGTTTTTGACTGGCCGGGGATAGGGTCATTACTGATCGAATCGATTCAAAAGCGAGACTATCCGGTCTTACAGGCCTGTGTTTTAGTCATCAGCTTTATCTACGTGTTCGTTAACGCAGCTACCGACCTGTTGTATGCATGGCTGGATCCAAGGGTGAGATACCATTGAGTCAGGTCAGTATAAAAGATCAAAAAAATTAAAAAAACATTCTTCATCCACCAGGTGAAAACAGATTTTTTGGTCAAGAAGAGCTATGCAGGCCTGTTTATGACCGTTTTGCTGCCGGTGCAGCGTTCTCCATGACGGTGGCACTTGGCGTGACCCTGGTATCGACAATGGTTGGCATCCTGGTTGGCGCCTTTTCTGCGTGGAAAGGCGAGAAAATTGATCAGGTAATTGTCAGGATAATTGATTTTTTCATGGCATTTCCGGGACTGCTATTGGCGATTGCGCTGGCTGGCATACTGGGACCAGGCATTAATAACCTGGTCATAGCGCTAAGTGCGGTTGGTTGGGTTGGTTTTGCACGCTTAACCCGGGCTCAGGTGCTGGTAATCAAGCACCGGGATCATATTTATGCGGCAAAAGCATTGGGCAGTTCATCGGCAAAAATCCTTTTCCAGCACCTGCTGCCTTTAATTGTGGCACCCTTGGTCATTGAGGCCACTTTCCTTTTGGCCAGTGTGGTAATTGCTGAAGCAGGGCTGTCGTTTCTGGGTATTGGTATTCAGCCGCCTCAGGCCTCATGGGGTAATATGATCAGGGAGGGCACTTCCTATTTACTGGTGGCTCCACACCTGGTATTGATTCCGGGGGTATCGCTGGCCCTGGTGGTTTTAGCGATTAATCAGATCGGTGATCAGTTCAGGGATAAGCTTGACCGGAAATTATGACAAAAGTCAGTAGATGACATTCAATCAACTGTTACTGCACATAGTAGGTTGTAAAAAACAAGTCGGTCAGCAGTCCCTTGGTTTCTGCATGTTTATCGAGTTCCTTGGAGGCGATAGCAAGCAGCTCTTTACGAAGTGCTTCCTTGCCTTTGGGTGTTTTGATGACCTCGCCTTTTTTGTCGACCAGGGTCATCAGAAATAAATGCCTTATCAGGGGTAAATATTCCTCGATCTGGTAGAGTAAATCTGCCCGGTTTGTCATTAACTGAACTGAAGTGCGGATATACTTGCTTTTGCCCTGTACATTACTGACGAGGTCCGGTGACATCTTCAGATAAGCATTTTCATAAACGATATCTTCATCTTCAGCCAGTGCGGTGAAAGAAAACAGGCTTAGCAGCAAAAAAGACAGTAACAAGTTACGCATTAATGATTCCCAGATCTGTTATATTCATGCCCAAAATTAAAATTTAACACGAGAAAAAACATGTCTCATGGTCCGTTAATGTTAGACCTGGTCGGTCTGGAAGTCACGGCTGAAGAAAAAGAAATTTTATGTCATCCTGCAGCTGGTGGGGTGATTTTATTCAGTCGAAATTTTGAATCTCCGCAACAGGTTAAAAGTCTAATAGACCAGGTCCATGCAATTCGCTCCCCCAAACTATTGGTTGCAGTAGACCAGGAAGGTGGCAGGGTGCAGCGTTTTCGTGAGGGCTTTACCAGGTTGCCAGCAGCTGCCCGCTTTGGAGAAATTTATCAACATGATCATGAAAGGGCGTTTCAGGTCACAGAAAATATTGGCTGGCTAATGGCCAGTGAACTTCGTGCTGTCGGTGTCGATTTCAGTTTTGCGCCTGTTCTGGATATTAACAGTGGCGTCAGTGAAGTCATTGGCGACAGGGCCTTCCATGCCAAACCTGATGTGATAGCCAGCCTGGCTCATGCCTGGATGAAGGGGGTTCATGCTGCCGGCATGCCGGTCGTCGGTAAACATTTTCCCGGACATGGCTGCGTCGAAGCTGACTCCCACCTGGCGTTGCCAGTTGATCAGCGACAATTTACTGAAATCGAAAAAAACGATTTGTTACCTTTTCGACAAATGATTGATTACGGCCTTGATGCCATTATGCCTGCTCATGTTGTCTATCCATCCGTAGATGCTGAACTGGCAGGTTTTTCAGCGTTTTGGTTAAAAGAGGTTCTGCGTCAGCGCCTGGGTTTCCAGGGTGTGATTTTCAGTGATGATTTAACCATGGCAGCGGCAGAGCAGGCCGGTTCCTATTCTGAACGGGCAATTGCTGCATTGAATGCTGGATGTGATATGGTACTGGTATGCAATAACCCGACTGCGGCAGTGGAAGTGCTGGAAAGTCTGGAAAGTCATGCTGACCCGGTTGCTCAGTCGCGACTTGCAAGAATGCATGGCAAGGGGCAAATTGATCTGGATAAACTCAAGCTCAAAACCCAGTGGCAAAATGCCATGAATATGCTTGACCAGATGCATAAAAACCAGTCGCTGGATTTAAACCTGACTGACCCCACAGAACAATTACAATAAGATAGCCCGGATAATGCTAAATGAACGCCATCGAAGCTCAACAGGCACTTCAAGAAGCTGATCTATTGCACTCTGAGGCGGAGGTTTCCGCAGCATTGGATCGGCTTGCTTCACAGATCAATAATTACTTTCAGGAAAAAGATCCCATTGTCTTTTGTGTCATGAAAGGTGCTGTCATTCCCACAGGCATGCTTGTTTCGAGGTTTGATTTCCCTTTTCGTCTTGATTATCTACATGCCACCCGTTACCGCGAAGCGACACAGGGCAGCGAACTACACTGGGAAAAGGATGTGGATTGTGACCTGACAGGGCAGGTTGTGCTTGTTATTGATGACATTCTGGATGAAGGATATACGCTGGAAGCGATAACCAGGCATTGTCTATCTCTCGGGGCAGCCGAGGTTTTGTCGGCGGTTATTGCTGAAAAAAAGCACCAACGTGGTTGTGATTTCCGAGCTGATTTTGTCGGGATCGAGGTTATTGATCGGTACGTATTTGGCATGGGCATGGATTACAAGGGTTACTTGAGACACCTGCCGGCA
>JARRJW010000272.1:1603-7565 GCA_037388785.1 Gammaproteobacteria bacterium | reverse complement strand
ACTTCACTGACCCGCCCCCCGCGCGTGTTTTTCCCGAACAACAACAATCCCACCCCCGTCGCATGGATAGGATTACGAATCACATCAACCAGGCCGGTTACACCTTGCGGGACACCAAGGCGTACCGGCATATGAAATACTTCCTCTGCCAGTTCAATAAGACCTTCCATCTTTGAACTGCCGCCAGTCAGTACTACACCGGCAGCAATCAAATCTTCAAAACCGCTTCTTCTCAACTCAGCCTGAATAAGGGTTAACAGTTCTTCGTAGCGTGGCTCAACCACTTCTGCCAGTGTTTGCCTGGCAAGGCGTCTGGCAGGACGGTCACCAATGCTTGGCACTTCGATAGTTTCATCCGGTTGCGCCAGCTGGGTCAGGGCACAGGCATACTTGAGCTTGATTTCTTCGGCGTGCTGGGTTGGCGTGCGCAACGCCACCGCAATATCATTGGTTACCTGGTCACCCGCGATCGGAATAACCGCGGTATGACGAATCGCCCCCTCGGTGAATATCGCGATATCCGTGGTACCACCGCCAATATCCACCAGGCAAACACCAAGGTCTTTCTCGTCGTTTTCCAGTACCGAGTAACTTGACGCCAACTGCTCCAGTATCAGGTCTTCAACTTCCAGACCACAACGCCTGACACATTTGATGATGTTCTGCGCCGCACTGACTGCACCGGTAATCATGTGAACACGCGCTTCCAGGCGCACACCGGACATACCGACCGGCTCATGAATGCCTTCCTGGTTATCAATGACAAATTCCTGTGGCAGGATATGCAGTATTTTCTGATCCGCCGAGATGGGTACTGCCCGGGCCGCATCAATTACGCGTTCAACATCACTCGGTGTCACTTCTCTGTCCTTAATCGCGACAATGCCGTGTGAGTTAAGGCTGTTCATATGACTACCGGCAATACCGGCAAAAACGGTATCGATTGGAATACCCGCCATCAGTTCAGCTTCCTCGACCGCACGCTGAATCGATTGCACTGTTGAATCAATGTTGACCACCACACCTTTTTTCAAACCACGTGACGGGTGTGAACCGATGCCAATGATCTCGATATCGCCGTTCTCATCCTGCTCGCCAACAATGGCAACCACCTTGGATGTACCAATATCAAGTCCAACAATGACGTTTCTATCCGATTTACGCGTCATCTGTACTGCCTCTTTCTTCATACATTACTGCGATACCATGGCGATAGCGCATATCAACCGATAATGGTTTACCCCTGGCCTCAATCGCTGAATAGTTATCAGCCAGGCGCTGAATACGTTCTTCTAATCCGGTTCTGCCCAGGGCAACTTTCATCCCGTGGGAAAACTGCATCGACCAGGCACCGCGCTGGTTCAGGTGCAATTCCTTTAGTGTCAGTTTTAATACTGAAAAGCGCTGTTTTTCCTTGTCGAACATTTTCACCATTTGCGCCGCCATAGCTTTGGGACCATTGATCAGAGGAAGATCCTTTGGCATTTTTCCCGGCGGTAAAAACACTTCTCCGCGGGCTGTAACCAATTGTTTTTCACCCCAACGTGCAATCGCCTGACGCTCGGTGATGTTCATCACAACCGTATCCGGCCAGATTCTTTTTACGCTGACTGCATCCACCCAGGCCAACTGCCTGGCTTTATTACTGATAGCATGCAAATCAATATTGAAATAACCCCCAGTAACAACCGGCGCTACCGTTTCCTGTAAATCGGTTTTTTTCAGATATTCCAGCTGCCCATCGATACGAACTATTCGAATAGGCAAATTGGCCGGATCTTCAAACCAGTGATTAATCTGTAATCCGATCAAGCCGATCACCAGGATCACACTGAGCGACACAGCCAACAGCCTTGCCACGCGACTGGCTTCAACCTGTTGCTGTTTCTTTGTATGCTTTTTAATGGCCGTCTTTTTCATTCGGTCACCGTTTGTTCCAGAATTGCCCAGACAAGCTGTTCAAAATTAATTCCCACAGCATTTGCCGCCATTGGTACCAGGCTATGGCTAGTCATTCCCGGCACGCTATTGACCTCGATAAACCATGGCTGGCCATTTTCATCGACCATCATGTCGACCCGACCCCAACCACTGGCACCCGTGGTATCGAATGCCGTTTTCGCCAACAGACCAAATTCCTTTTCCTGCTGCTGATCCAAACCACAAGGAATCAGATACTGCGTATTATCTGACTCGTACTTGGCCTCATAATCATAAAAACGGTTTTCCGTTTTAAGTCGGATCATGGGCAGTACCTGGTCACCGAGCATTGAGACGGTATATTCCTTTCCGGTTACCCACTGTTCCACCATTACCTGGTTGTCATATTGCCTGGCATTGACCCAGGCTTTTTCCAGCTGGTTACGGTTTTCAACATATGCCATACCGATGCTTGAACCTTCATGAACTGGTTTAACCATCAGTGGAAAACCCAGTTCGCTGGCAGCATCAAGGTCTGCATCGCTGCTGACCATTGCAAAGCCGGGTGTTGGAATACCAAGTCCCTGCCAAATCAGCTTGGTACGGTACTTGTCCATCGTAATAGATGAACCCATCACACCACTACCGGTATAAGGAATCGCCAATGTTTCCAGTACACCCTGGATGACGCCATCCTCGCCACCACGGCCATGCAGTACATTAAATGCCCGGTTAAAACCACCTGACTGTAACTGGCCAACCGCATCTGTCCGAGTATCGACCACAACAGCATTGATGCCCTGAGTCAGCAGAGCATCCAGCACAGCCTGGCCACTGATCAGTGATATTCAATTTTTTCAACCAGCTGTTCAATATCTTTGGCACTGGCCTTACCCTGGTTGATTACAAAGTTGGCATGCTTTTCTGATACACAGGCATCACCAATACATTGACCTTTTAAACCACTTTGTTCTATTAGCCTGGCGGCATGATCATTTTTCGGGTTACGGAATGTCGATCCACAACTGGCCAGACCAATTGGCTGTGACGATGACCTTTGTTCAAGTAATTGCTTTATTTTTTTCTGCGCCTGCTCTGTATCACCTGCTTCCAGGTTGAAACAAGCAGATAAAAACCATTCATCGGCAACCGGCAGACCCACCTGGCGGTAAGCAACATTAAATTCTTCTGGCAAACGTTTAGTGACTTCTCCCTTACGGTTAATCATTTCAACGTAAGCCACGCGTTCCCATGTTTCAGCACCAAAAGCACCGGCATTCATTGCCAGCGCGCCACCTACAGTTCCCGGTATACCGGCAAAAAACTCCAGGCCAACCAGGCCTTTTCTGGCCGCATGCCGGGCAGCTACAGCACAGCTGGTACCGGCTTCGGCGACAAAATGCGTGGTATCAATATCTTTAATCTCTGTCATGCAACCACGGGTATGAATCACTGTGCCGTCAAAGCCACCATCCCTGACTAGCAGGTTACTGCCCAAGCCAACCCATTCCAGCGGCTCATGTGCCGGTACCTGTTTGAGAAATTCGATCAGATCCTGCGTATCAGACGGGCGATAAAAACGCTGCGCATTTCCGCCCGCCTTCCAGCTGGTATGATTAATCATTGATTCGTTCAATCTCATTTCACCACGCAATTTATCCAACACTGTTACCCGATGTCCGTTTACGAGCCTGTTTCATTCTCTCAGATGACTTCCTTGAATCAGAAACCACTCAATGCTTTTAAAGGTTCACCACAGCCCATGTGCAAATGTCTTGTTCTGTTTCTTGCTATCATGCTTGCACTCCCGACTCACACAGGCAGTTTTTTAATTCAGCGGCAACTGAACCGATGTCACCTGCACCGGATGTCAACACCAGGTCATTGTCATTAACGATACTTTTCAGCAGCTCAGGCAATTCTTTAATATCATCAAGAAACACCGGTTCGACCTGCCCCCTGGCCCGAATCGCCTGTACCAGTGCACGGCCATCAGCACCTTGAATCGGCGTTTCACCGGCCGGGTATACTTCACTGACGACCAGGACATCGACACCGGACAAGACTTTGACGAAATCATCAAAGTGTTCCTGAGTCCTGGAGTATCGATGTGGCTGAAAAGCCATGACCAGACGTTGATCAGGCCAGCCACTTCTGATTGCCTTGAGCGTGGCATCAACTTCACTGGGATGATGGCCGTAATCATCAACGAGCATCACAGTGGAATTACCAACGACGCAGCCTGAAGTTACCTGGAATCTTCTGCCAACACCTTCAAATCGGTTCAATGCCTGGCAAATCGAATCAATAGAGACCTTCAGTTCCAGCGCAACACAAATAGCAGCCAGCGCATTCAAGACATTATGTTCGCCAGGCATATTCAGGCAGATAGAGAAAGGCTTTTCTCCACCTGCCACTACATCAAAGCTTGTCTGATAACCTTTCTGCTGAATGTTAATAGCGCGAACATCGGCATCTTCACTTAAACCGTAGGTTTTAACCTGCCGGCCAATTTCACCGAGCATATCCCGGATGTTGTCGTCGTCAATGCAGACAATCGCCAACCCATAAAACGGCAGGTTATGCAGGAATTCAATAAAGGTCTGTCTTAGACGGGAAAAATCACCGTCATAGGTTTCCATGTGATCGGCATCTACATTGGTGACAACGGCAAGCATCGGCAGCAGGTGTAAAAACGAGGCATCACTTTCATCAGCCTCGGCAACCAGATAATCACTCTCTCCGAGATGCGCATAAGTACCTGCAGAGTTAAGTCGCCCACCAATAACATAAGTTGGATCCAACTCACCTTCAGTTAACAGGCTGGCAATCAGACTGGTTGTCGTTGTCTTGCCATGCGTGCCGGCGACAGCAATGCCATAACGGAAGCGCATCAGCTCGGCCAGCATTTCAGCACGCCTGACAACCGGGATACGTTTTTCCTGTGCCGCAACCAGTTCAGGGTTATCCGGTTTAATTGCCGTTGAAACCACAATGGCATCAGCCTTTTCGATATTGGCCGCCTCGTGGCCGATGAAAATTACCGCCCCGGATTCTTCAAGTTTTTCTGTAGCCGGGTTATGACGAATATCCGAACCGGAAACCTGGTAACCAAGGTTCAGCAATACCTTGGCAATACCATTCATGCCAACACCACCAATACCGACAAAATGGATGTTCTTAACAAAACCCATTTCATTTTGAGGACGACGATTTTGGTGCGCGCCTAGCATATCGCCACCTCCTCGCAGGCATTGGCAATCACTTCAGTCGCATCTGGCTTGGCCAGGCTATGGGCAGCGCATGCCATGTTCAGCAAACGCTCATGGTCGCTGACCAATTCATTCAGAACGCTGGCAAGCTGCTCCGGCGTTAACACTGATTCCTGGAACATCAGTGCCGCCTTTGCATCCACCAGGTATTGGCCATTGCTGGTCTGATGATCATCCACGGCGTAGGGATAAGGCACCAGGATAGAACCAATCCCGACTGCGGTTAATTCAGTAACGGTTAAAGCTCCGCTACGGCAGATAACCAAATCTGCCCAGGCATAGGCGCTGGCCATATCACTGATAAATTCAGTGACTTCAGCACTGGCCTGCAACCCCGCATAATTTTCAATAGTAGTTTCCAGTTTGTGTTTGCCGGCCTGATGTTTAACTTTCAGCTCAACATCTTCAGGTAAAAGCTTTAATGCTGCCGGAACCATTTCGTTTAATGCCATGGCACCCAATGAACCACCGAGAATCAACAGATGAACAGCGCGATCATTTTGCACAATACGCTGTTGCGGAGCCGGCATTTCAAACAAAGCTTTTCTAACCGGGTTACCTGAAAGACTGGCTTTGACCTTTTCTTCAAAACTACCTGGAAACGCTTCAAACACACGACTGGAAAATTTTGCCAGCCATCGATTGGTCATACCCGGAATAAAATTTTGCTCCTGGATAACAAGAGGCTTACCCATCAAGCGCGAGGTCAAACCGCCTGGTCCTGAAACAAAACCACCCATACCCAGTACCACACAGGGCTTACGTCGACT
>JARRJW010000272.1:0-1569 GCA_037388785.1 Gammaproteobacteria bacterium | reverse complement strand
TGCAGTAGTCGCAATGGCATCATCAGGCGCGAAAACAGCCCTTTGCCGCGGAAACCCTTGATATCAATCCACTCCATATCGATGCCATGTTCGGGTACGACGCGCGATTCAAAACTGTCACGCGTACCCAGCCAGAAAACCGACCAGCCGCGACTGCGCAACTCATCAGCCACCGCCAATGCCGGGAATACATGTCCGCCTGTGCCACCTGCCATCACCATCACATTGCCTGCCATGACTTTTTCCCCTTGACGACATCAAGCTGACGGTTTTCATAATCAATACGCAGGAGCATTGCCAGGATCAGGCATGAAACAATAATACTGTTTCCGCCAAAACTCAGAAATGGCATGGTGATACCCTTGGTTGGCAGCAAGCCAACATTGACACCGGCATTTACAAATGACTGGAATGCAATCCAGACAGCCAGTCCATAAGCCACATAAGCGGCAAAACGCCGGCCTTTTTTTATCGCATCCGTTCCTACCGAAAATGCCCGCCAGACCAACAGTGAAATAACAAGTATCACCGCAACGGTTCCAAGCAGGCCAAACTCTTCACCAATCACGGCCATAATGAAATCGGTATGCGCTTCAGGCAGGTAAAACTGTTTTTGAATACCGTTACCAAAACCCACGCCAAACCATTCACCACGACCAAATGCAATCAATGCCTGGGCCAGCTGGTATCCGGAGCCATTAGCATCAGCCCAGGGATCAAGAAAACCGGTGATACGTGCCATGCGGTAGGGCGAGGAAATCACCAGGCCAGCCAGGGCAATGCCGACAACAGCAATTAATGACAGGAACTGCCATAAAGGCGCACCACCCAGAAACAGCATTCCCAGCGCCACCACCAGGATGACCGTCATAGTGCCAAAGTCCGGTTGCAGAATAATCAGGCTACAGGCAACACCCAGAAATATCATTGGGTTAAGGAAGCCCTTGACACTGTGTCTGACTTCAACGTGGCGCCGTACCAGGTATCCGGCCAGATACAGCACCACAAAGAGTTTCATAAATTCCGAACTTTGCAGGTTAAACACACCCAATGGAATCCAGCGGGTTGCACCATTAACGGTACGGCCAAGACCGGGCACTAAAAGCAGAATCAGTAAAAACAGCCCTATCGCATACATCTGCACACTGTACTTCTGCCACTGGTTGCTGGGTATCTGCAACACCGCAAACCCTGCCAGTAAACCTATAACGATTGAAACAGCATGCTTGGCGGTAAAGTAAAATGGCATATTCATGCGATCGCCCAGGTGCAGCGATGCCGAAGTCACCATCAGCAAACCAAACATCAACAGGGTAATACCAAGAAACAGCAGGAAGTAATCCATTTCCGGCATTCTGCTGCGGGACCTGTCCCATGAGCGCTGACGTTGCATTGCAGCCGTGCTCATGACTGCATCTCCCTGACTGCATTAATAAAGACATGACCGCGCTCTTCAAAACCAGTAAACATATCGAAGCTGGCACAGGCCGGAGATAACAAGATCCGGTCATTCTGTTTTGCCATGACAAAGGCCTTGCTGACCGCATCTTTCATATCATCGGCTTTTTC
>JARRJW010000271.1:0-2826 GCA_037388785.1 Gammaproteobacteria bacterium | reverse complement strand
TGAAAACCCTTGAACTTATCTCCACGCCCAACTTCTTTGAAAAACTGGCCGACAAAACCAGCGCCATGGCCGAAGGACTACGCATGCATGCCAGTGCTGCCGGTATTCCTCTGACTACTAACGAAGTGGGCGGTATGTTTGGTTACTTTTTTTCAGAAGAAGAAAAGGTCACGAACTTTGCCCAGGTCAGTGCCTGCGATATTGAGCGCTTTAAAAAGTTTTATCATGGCATGTTACAGGAAGGCGTTTACCTTGCACCTTCTGCCTATGAAGCCGGTTTTGTCTCCAGCACTCACAGCGATGATGACATTGCTGACACGCTGGCAGCCGCAGACAAGGTGTTAGCGACACTCTGAATCTATCGATAAAAGAGCAGCCAGCGATCAACTTTTGTCTGCGTTTCGTGATCATTTACCAGACCGAGTTTAACTTGAACGACGTTGAGTATGGATACGCTCTCACTGTCAACCCTGTTTGACTGGTTACAGCAAAACCCGCTGATCAGCCTAGTGTTTGTGTTTCTGGTTGCCTGTGGGGAATCGTTGGCAGTGGTGGGTCTGATTGTTCCCGGCGCCCTGTTGATGGTCGGCTTTGGGGCGCTCATCGCGCTTAACTACCTGGAGTTTGGTCCTACCGTCATCGCAGCCGTGCTCGGTGCAATCGCCGGTGACGGTATCAGTTACTGGCTCGGTGTAAAATACAATCGTAATCTCGCCAGCATCTGGCCCTTTACCCGTTATCCCGATTTATTGATCCGGGGTGAAGGTTTTTTTCAGCGTCATGGTGGCAAGAGTGTACTGCTTGGTCGCTTCGTGGGACCGCTGCGGCCAATCATTCCGGCCATTGCGGGCATGTTACGCATGCCCATGCGACAGTTTTTTCTAATCAACATCTTCTCCGCCCTGTTGTGGGCGCCATTGTATCTTTTGCCCGGCATCATTTTCGGTGCGTCACTGGAACTGGCTTCGGAATTTGCCGGACGCTTTACCCTGTTATTGGTCGGACTGGTTTTTGGCTTATGGTTAATTGTCTGGTTAATTCGCCTCGGCTATTTGTGGTTTATGCCTTTCAGTGACGCGGTGATGGCACACCTGGTTAACTGGAGTCGACGTCACCCCCTGGCCGGGGAAATTCCCGCCGCAATCATTGCACCGGATCACTCAGAAATTCGCGGCTTGAGCCTGCTGGCAGTAGTACTGCTGCTGGCTGCCGTGGGCTTCATCCTGCTATCCCAACTGGCCGGACATTTCCCCTTCATGCACAACCTCAATCAGTTGGTCTTTCATACCCTACAGGCATTACACAATCCACCCTTTGACCATGCAATGGTGTTCATCACCGGCATGGGCGATATCTGGTTATTAACCGCACTGGTATTACTCACCGCGGGATATCTGTTCATTACAAAACAATACCTCGCGTTATGGCACTGGTTGGCAGCCTTCATCTTTCGTGTATTGCTGGTGGAACTGTTAAAGCAGTTCTATGCCCTGCCCCGCCCGCCTGGCATCGAGATGTTACAGGGCTATGCGTATCCGAGTGGCCATGCCACCCTCGCTACGGCTACTTATGGTTTTTTGGCCATTTTACTGGCGCGTGATGTGCGGCCTGCGTATCGCCTTGCCATTTATAGCAGCGCCAGCCTGCTGATTTTACTGATTGCCTTCTCCCGCCTTTACCTGGGTGCACATTGGCTCACGGATGTTGTTGGCGGCATGTTACTGGGTTTGGCATGGACAGCATTACTCGGCATTGCCTATCGACGGCATGCTCCGGCACAAAACTTCTGACGCGCAGACCTTGCCTTTATAGGCAGCCTGCTTGCGATTTGTCTGCTTGCCTACCCGGGTTTTATGCATAAGCGGCAATTTACCCAGTATCAACCAACACCTGCTCAATACTTTATGGCTCAACAAGCCTGGCTTGAAAGCGGCTGGCAAGCCTTACCCTCGGTGCGTGAGGATTTGCGCGGCCATAACGATTTCGTCTTTAATCTGCAATGGACAGGGCCCGCCGACAAGATTGTAGCGGCTTTGGAAGCTGCCGATTGGCATTCTGCCAGTATCAAATTGCGTCACTACTTCAACTGGTTTAATCCTTCAGCAACGATTACAGAGCTCCCTTTGCTGCCGCATGTGCATGATGGCCAATATGAAGAGCTTCGCTTAACCAGAACTATTCCGCCAGACGGATTATTTGTGATTCGTCTCTGGCGGTCTCAGATAGAGATACAGAACAGACAGGGCAAGCAGCCCTTGTGGTTCGGCTACATCAGCCAGATAGAGAAAGTCGAACACTTCGGATTACGTTATCTTGTTACCACACCCGACTTCATTACACCATTACAATGGTTTCAGTCGCAGCCTCCTGGCGCCAACGCTATACCACGCACCACGAAAAGCGAACCAGAGATAAACAAGGATGTAGAACAGTCTGTTTTATTACTCGAAACGAAGTGATTTTAGCCTGACAGGAACTGCATTAATAATAGCTATAAAATATCCATCTTATGCAGCATGGTGGTAATAACATCAAGACGTTGCTCTGCATCTTCCGTCATCAACAGTTTCTGCTTGTCCGCCATATTAATAGGTAGGAGTTCGACCAGTCGGGCACTGACCCAACTGGCATTCTCATAGGCCGGCGTCAGGGTAGTATACGGCGGCTCAAGTTGATTGATGATTTGCTTGAGCATATCCACCAATTGCTGATGGACTTCTGTGACGGGAATGAAGGGTGGTTCAGGCAATAGTTCCACTTCGGCGACTAATAGCTGATTGGGTCTAACATCAGTCGAGATAATTCGAAACCGTTGTTCGCCCTCTA
>JARRJW010000270.1:0-2830 GCA_037388785.1 Gammaproteobacteria bacterium | reverse complement strand
TCTTCGAAGACTATTAATAATAATAAAAAAGGGGAGTGCGGCGTATTTAACGCCGTATAAACGGACTTATGAGTACGGGCTACCGGAATAAAAACAATAACCGGGGCTGTCTTTTTTCTCAATTAAGAAAAACAAATAAATTGGGGTCATGTAATTGGAGAGAACTTCATGTCAGGCTTAAATGACAATTCAGCTTCGGCTAAATACGCTCGCTTTGTACTCAAGTTTCGCTGGGTACTCCTGGTTGCACTTTTGGTAGCAACTGTCTGGTCGGCTTTACAAATTCCGAACCTGGATATCCGAAATGACCCGGATACGCTGTTACCTCCAACTAACCGCTATGTAGCAACCAACCTGTATGCCGAGCATAACTTCGGAATGGGTAACATCATGGTGGTTGCCATGCGCGTAAAGGAAGGTGATATCTACCAGCCCTGGTTTATCAATAAGGTCAAGGAAGTCCATGACCGCCTTGAATCACTGCCAAATGCGCGCAAACCGAACTTTATTGACATTGCCGCCCAGAAAATCAAGTACATGGGTGCTGATGAAAACGGCCTGGTTTTCAAACGTCTGATCCCAACTGACGGCATCAGTGATGATCCTGAAAAAGCCAAAGAACAGCTGGATTTCCTGAAAGAAGGTATCAAAATCAACCCGGTTATGGGTCCGATGCTGGTATCCATGGAGGATGAGAACGGTAACCTCTGTAAATACGAAGATTATGACAAGCCTGAGTGTGTCGCCAAGGCGGCTTACATTATTGGTGACTATGACGATGGCGTAAAAGAGATCTACCTGCCATGGGTGCAGGAAGTCCGCGCTTTAAAAGATGAGTTCAGCCAGGATGATCGTTTTGAGTTCCTGATTGCTGGCGAACCTTATTTTCTTGCGGGTATGCTGCAGGATCTGGTAGATCGCTGGTGGCTGTTTGTTATCTCGATAGCAATCGTTATTGTCGTTCTCTGGTTTGAATTCAGAAACTGGCGAGGTGCTTTGTTTCCGTTAATCGGTGTAGGTATGACCATTACCTTCACGTTGGGGTTAATGGGCTTTACCGCTTTTAAACTGACGACCATGATGGTGCTGACACCGATGCTACTACTGGCGATTGGTATCGGTCACTCGGTGCAGGTAACCCGGCGTTATCTGCAGGAGCAGGAAACCACCGGTGATCCTGAAAAAGCAGCGGAGATAGCCATCGCATCTACAATCATTCCTGCGACCCTTTCTATCGTCACAGATATGGTCGGTTTTGCGACCTTGGCGACGGTCGATATTTCCTTCTATAAAGCCTACGCCTACTTTGGTATGTACGGCATGCTGACGTTGTTGTTTACCACGACAACGCTAATCCCGATTTTGATGACCAAGTTTCCGCCAAAAATTGAACCGGGTTCCCATGAAGGTCATGCGTGGGAGGAAAATGTCGGTGGATTTATTACCCGTCTGATTTCCGGTCCGGGTAAGTGGGTGCCAATACTATTTATCGTTGCTGTGATGGCGGTATCCGTGCATTACACGGAAATTGTTCGCGGTGTTTCTGCGGTAATGGCTGGCGAAGAAGTCGCCAAAAATGATCCTGAAGTTGAACGTATCCAGCGTGAATTTGACATCATGCCCGGTGTTGAGAAGGGTATCAATTACCCGAGGGCGGCATTCAAGGGTAGTTCAGAAACCATTCAGCACCTGAATCGCTTAAATGAAATTATGCCGGGTGTTATCTCGGTTAACATACCCATTCGTGGCAAAGAGCCAGCACTGCAAGGCTGTCTTGATGAATATTTCAATGAAGAGATATTCGATATCGAAGACAAGGCTGAAAAAGCTGCCATGTGTGAATCTGAAAAACAAAGACTGGGTTGCTGGGATGTTGAAGCTTGCGGCGTACAGGGCATCTTCAACGACGCCGACGTACTGGCAGACATCGAATCATTCGAAAACTGGATGAGAGCTCATCCCATGATTGGTTACACCGGCTCTTATGCCCAGTATGTTCGGTTGGTGAACATGTTGCTGACAGCAGAGCCAGGTACCAAGCCTAAGTTAAGTGATCTGGCTATTCCAACGAAAGAATATTTACATGCTATCGACCCTGAAGATGACCGTGATCCAACGCAAATGGTACGCCTCTATAATGGCCTGCTGGAGTTGATGGTATCTGATGGCGACATGGATTCATTTGTCAGAGTCAGTGACTGGAACGAGGGTGTGATCCTGGGCTTCATTAATACCATGGACCCAGTCGAAACCCACCAGGTTACTGTTGATATCATGAACGAGTTGGAAAAGCGTAAGAATAATCCTGGCTTCTCCAAAGTGAATTTCGGTTTGCGTTCAGGTCCGGTGGATGATCTTTCCGGTGATACCAACGAGATTTCTGTTGAAGGCCCGAATTATGTTCAGCCGGCCGTCGGTGGTTTCCTCGGTGCAACCGAGGCAACGCGTGAAGTGGCAATGGATAACTGGTTGATTGGGCCACTGCAGACGGCCCTGGCAATCTTTATTATCACTGCCCTGATGTTCAGGTCACTGGGTGTGGCCTCGATGCTGACATTCACGTTGTTTATTACGCTGTTTGCACAGTACGGCCTGGGTGGTTATTTCACCTCGGTGGAAAACTGGTCAGGTAACCTCGCGTTCCATCTGCTGGTGACACTGAGTATTGCCATGGGTCTGGGTGTTGACTACGGTATCTACATGATCTCAAGGTTACGCGAGGAAATGCGTGAAACCGGTGGTAACTGGATGGAAGCTTTACGTAATACCCAGAACACAACGGGTTCTGCGGTAATTATTTCTATCGTTGTTTTGTTAGGTAGCTTTATTC
>JARRJW010000269.1:0-2833 GCA_037388785.1 Gammaproteobacteria bacterium | reverse complement strand
CGCTCGTCGAAGTGCCGGTGCTTATCGGACTGGTTTCGGTTGCTTTAAAATTCAAACAGAAATATTTCCCACACGCGGTTGAAACCCCGACCGGGGTCTGTCATGTTTCATGCAGGCAATAACGCGACTATCTGAAGAGACTTGAAATGCATAATAAGCTGATACTTGTTGTTGAAGACGAAGAAGACATTCTTGAGCTGGTATGCTTCAACCTCAGGAAAGCAGGATATCACGCGCAAGGAGTTCCTTCAGGAGAAGAGGCTCTAAAGCAAATTGAACGGCAAATTCCGAGTTTAATAATTCTTGATATAATGCTTCCCGGGGCAGATGGATTTGATGTGTGCAAGTCTCTTAAAAGTGATTTCAGAACAAAAGCTGTCCCTATTATTATGCTCACTGCCAGAAGTGAAGAGACTGATATTGTAATTGGTCTTGAATTGGGGGCAGATGATTACCTGACAAAACCTTTTAGCCCCCGGGAATTAATTGCAAGAGTCAGAGCTATTCTGCGACGTTCAGAAGCATCTGTTTCTGATCGTGAAACATTACTGAAAATACATAATATTGAGATCAATAGTAAACGCCATGAAGTGCTTATTTCAGGTAATAAAATCAGTCTTACATTAACAGAATTCAGGGTTTTGCATTTATTGGCAAGCAGGCCCGGATGGGTATTTACCAGGGACCAGATTGTGGGAGCTGTTCACGACCAGGAGTATGCAGTCACCGATCGCTCAGTAGATGTAATTATTGTGGGCCTGCGGCGAAAGTTAGTAACATCAGGTCAATTCATTGAAACGGTTCGCGGCGTTGGTTATCGCATGAAAGGATAAATATGAAGCGAAAGCGGCTTCTTTGGAAATTATTCCCAGTTCATCTCCTGATAACGGTCGTTGCCCTTATAGCATTATCAGTCTATGCATCGAATTCTCTCCATAAGTTTTTTCTTAACGAGTCGTTTGCAGATTTGGAAGCCAGGGCTTTAATGGTGGAGGATGAAATTAAAGAGCTACTTTTCCAGGGTAAACTGGACCAGCTTAATGACCTTTGCAAACAACTCGGGGGAAAAGCCTCAACACGAATAACCGTAATTCTCATATCCGGCAAAGTCGTAGCTGACTCCCTTGAGGAGCCGGGGAAAATGGAAAATCATGCCCAAAGGATGGAGGTGAAATCTGCATTATCGGGCCGTAAAGGTTCTTCAATCCGTTTTAGCAGTACAATGAAGAGCAAAATGATGTATGTGGCCATCCCCCTTTTCCGGGATGCTGATTCTCCAGAATATGCAGCAGTTAATGGTGTGCTGCGTGTGTCAATTCCGTTTACCAGCTTTGATCAGGCATTAAGGGAAGTGTATGGAAAGATTGCTTTAGGCAGTTTATTTATTGCTTTGATTTCTGCAATTATAACGTTGACGGTTTCACGGCGTCTAAGTCGTCCCCTCGAGGCAATTAAGCGTTCTGTTGAACGCTTTGGAAGGGGTGATTTCAGCCGCCAGTTGACCGTCAAAGATGATGCCCTGTCAATACCATTGGAAGTTGCCAGCCTAATAGATACCATGAACTGGATGGCAGAACAGCTTAATGAACGTATTACAACCGCTGAAAGGCAGCATCAGCAACTTGATGCTGTATTTGCCAGTATGGTTGAATCAGTAATAGCCATAGACAAGGCAGAAAATGTAATTAACATAAATCAGGCGGCAGCTGAATTATTTAAGGTCCAACCATCAGCAATTCAGGGGAAAAATATTACTGAATTTGTTGGCGAGAGCGATATTTTACATTTTGTAAAAAGAACAATGGCCGGTTATAAAACCGTTGAAGATAATATTGTTTTTAGAGATCAAGAAGACAAAGTGCGTTATTTGCAGGCTCACGGTACCAGATTACGGAGTCTAGGAGGAAAGCATTATGGAGCGCTCATTGTGCTTAACGATATAACCCGCCTTCAGAAGCTTGAGAAGGTTCGGCGTGATTTCGTTGCCAATGTTTCTCATGAACTCAAAACACCAATCACTTCTATTAAAGGTTTTGTAGAAACACTTCTAGATGGCGCAATGGAAGACCATCAGAACGCCAAGCGGTTTTTAGAAATTATCAATAAACAGTCTGACAGGCTTAACAATATTGTGGAAGACCTTCTTGTGCTTTCTCGTCTTTAACAAGAAGGAAAAGAGAAAGCAGAACTTGTTTACCAGAAAGAGCAATTAAGAGAAATTCTGCAGTCTGCTGTTGATGTATGTAAAGATAGAGCAGAAGATAAAAAAATTGATGTTAAGCTTACTTGTTCTGAATATTTGTATGTTTTTGTTAATGCACAACTTTTTGAGCAGGCAATTATAAATTTAGTCGTCAATGCCATTAAATATAGCGAAAAAAATTCAGGGGTTCATGTGTCGGCAATTCATCAACGGGGCGAAATTATTATTGCTGTAAGGGATTTCGGTGTGGGTATTGCTGAAGAACATTTACCTCGTCTTTTTGAACGTTTTTATCGCAGTGATAAGGCACGGAGTCGGAAACTTGGAGGGACAGGGCTTGGATTAGCAATAGTCAAACATATTGTCCAGGTACACAACGGCAGTGTGGCAGTTGAAAGTAAACAGGGAGAAGATACTGTTTTTACAATCCGACTTCCGGATAACCGGATGGCTTAATTTTTTATACTCTGATATGATCAGCCCAGTGTCAAAAAAATTCTTTTTAACAATTATTTTATAAAGACCTCATAAAAATCTAACAATAAGGGAGTAATGTAGTCACATCTAATATGGCTCATATAGCCAAATGCCTTTAACAGTAAATAAGGTGCAAACAAATGAAAAACATCA
>JARRJW010000268.1:0-6939 GCA_037388785.1 Gammaproteobacteria bacterium | reverse complement strand
CCGCGTAATGGGTTTTGATCTTGTCAAAGTCAACATGTACAAGGTTTTTATCGTGCTCATTTATACTGTGGTTGCTTTGATCGTGTTTGCATCTCAGGTCGAAATTCTCTGGATAACCGGTGTTGCACTGGCAATTGGCATGATGACAGGTGGATGGCTCGGGGCGAGAACAACGATTAGCAAGGGCGAAACCTGGATTCGTCCGATATTTTTCACCACGCTCAGTGTTTTTATCGTGGTTTTACTCTGGCCCTAATTGAACTGAAGTTCACTCTTCCTGGAAATAGTAATCGTATTTTTTATGGAGTCTTGAGGTAAATTCCCAGGCTTCACTGTAAGATAGTCCGCTGTTTTCAGGGAATATAACCTTGATGTAGAGCTGGTTCGGATGTTTTTTCTTGAGCTTGTTGAGCATTTTATCCAGTGCTCCCAGCTGAATGGACTTAAAGCCGGTACTTTCTGGTGTTTTGACACTGATCAGGTACTTGCCATCGGTCTTGTTGTAGCGTACTTCAACAACATGCTTGCCAGCTGCTGTTCTGGCTGGACGGACCAGTTTGTCGTACTTCACTTTCAGGTCATCATAATCTCCCTGAAGCATGGCAAGCTGCTCATCAGACATGGTGATGTAGCCTTGTGCCTGCTCAAGCTCAACTTCTTTTTCAGCCAAGGTACTTTGCAAAGATAAAAGCTGGTTCTTGGTTTTTTCCTGTTTGTTTTGGAGATTTTCCAGTGCCAGTTGTATTTGGGCCATTTGGTCGTTGGATAGTAACAGGCGGTTTTGCAACTGACTTTTATCTAATGCCAGTTTGTCCTTTTCTTCCTTCAATTCATCAAGTAACTGTTGAAGACGGGTTCTGTCCAGGTCCAACTGGTCTCGCTCACTGGTCAGTGCAGTCAACTTGTTCATCTGATCTTTGATCATGGCCATTTGAGTGGCCCTGACTTCCTGCATTTTCATCAACTGCAGTCGAAGATCAGAGAGTTCGTTTTCTGTATTGATCAGTCTGATGGAAAGGCTTTCTTTTTCCTCACCAGTGGTGCGGGCTAATTCGGCAGCCATGCGCTCCGCTTCCATGGTGTTGCGCAGCTGTTGGACCAGGTCCATATTGCGCATTAGCAGAATGACCAGTGCGATCAGGAAAATCATGACAATAACCGTCATGATATCGGTAAACGATGGCCAGAAACTTTCGTTTCCCGAGCTATCGCCCTCGTGATTTAAGCGAAGATTTACAAAACCCTGTTCAGAACTCATGCTAAAGAACCAATCGATGCCAGTAGTTATTTTTCACCAAGGCGGAAACCGATTCTCAGGATACCCTTGATATCGGTTAACTCCTGGTTCATGCCTTCAACATGTTCTTTATAGGCATCCACTGTTTCTACCAGGCGTTGCTCAACTTCAATAAACCTGTTTTGAGAATCAGACATCTGTGTGACAAGTGTCTGCAGAGAACGAATCAGGCCAGTAAATTCATAGAGCACATTATCGGTTTTGAGTTGAAAACGCGGCATAAGATGCGTCGTGGTGATCTGTTCAATGGCACTAATCATGTTGGTTTGTACGTCAGTTAATTTTAGAAAGAAATAACCGAAATAAAGGTAACAGGCGATCGCCGTGATGGTGGTTGATAAGGCTGTGGACATGCCGTGAACGACCAGTCCCATGCCGCTGACATTAACAGCATTTTCGAGCATGTCAGAGGCACCAATCAAAGCCAGGGATAATGAAACAATGGTGCCAAACACACCGGTTAAAATGAGCGTGTTACTGATAAAGCGTGGAAAACTGTTTCGTGTACTTTCACTCGCTACCAGGGTAGAAGCCAGGGCACTCTGGTTGACAGGTGTTTTGTTGCCATGCATCAGCTCAAGGGTGTTATATCGACGCGCAATGATACTTTTCTTGGAAACACTTTTAAGCAAGTCAGTTTCTTCATTGTCAATATTTTTGATAAAACGCAGCAAGGCGGACTCTTCACGTAAATAGCCCAGGAAAATGCCTATCATTTTTAATACACCAAGGCCGAACAGCGTAATAATGGCACCATTGATAACCCAACCGGTTACTGTAAGCTGGTCCCTGAAGTAGACTGCGTTGATATAATCGAGTTTCCACAATACCAGTCCGCCAATGGCTATAGCGAAAAGAATCATACGGAAGAGCGAATTTCGGCTTAAATGGCGTTGAAAATTTAAGGTGTCCATGAGAATGACTACGATATCAGTTGCCTGAAGTAAAAATTAGGAAAACCCAAGATGACCAAAAATTTGCATCAGTTTGCCTATGATTGCCTGATCGAATCCGATGCGGCGCAAAAGTGCCGGATGGCGAAAGCACTTTTTGAGGGTGTTTCTGAGGGTACACTATTAGCCGGTGCTATTGATTTGCCTGAATTGGAGGTAGCTGGCAGGCCTGAGCGACCCGAACTGGTCCATCCTCGTGAGGTTCCCAAGCGAAAACTGGGTACAGTTCAGGGTAGGGCAGCCGCGATTCACTCTTTTTGCCATATTGAATTTAATGCCATCAACCTCGCCTGTGATGCGGTTTACCGTTTCCAGGGACTGCCGGAATCCTTTTACCTTGACTGGAGTCGCATAGCGGCTGAAGAGGCCTACCATTTCGGGTTGCTTAGTAAACGACTTGAAACGCTGGGTTTTAGCTACGGTGATTTTCCCGCTCATAATGGTCTATGGGAACTCGCACAGAAAACATCCGGCGATCTGTTGGACAGAATGGCCCTGATTCCGCGTGTAATGGAGGCCAGGGGGTTGGACGTGACACCAGCGATTCAGAAAAAATTCAAAAATGTCGATGATATGGAAACCGTCAGAATTCTCGATATTATTCTTCGTGATGAAATTACCCATGTAAAGGCCGGAACGCTCTGGTTTCACTTCGTCTGCAATCAAAGGGGACTGGAGCCGGAATCAACTTACCTGGAACTGGTGAAAACCTATATGAAAGGTGATGTGCAGTGTCCAATGCATTTTCAGGCGCGTCTGGAGGCGGGTTTTAGTGCTTCCGAACTGGAAATGCTTCAGGTCATGTGTCAAAAACGCTAATCACTGTTGGCTCAGTAACTAAACCATACCTCAGGGAACAGGTATTCCTGTTAATTCCATATCGTCATCAACTGCGAGGGCCAAGGCCTTGGTTTCATGCCATTCGGGTAGAACAATTCTTTGGCATTCCCTGCCATCGATCTCGTATTCATGTGTAGCGGGTCGGTGGGTATGACCATGTATCATGAAACTGACGTTGAATTTTTCAAACCAGTTTACGACTTCAGCTTCGGTAACATCCATAATGTCATCAGCCAGTAATGATTTGGCTTCCCCGGATTGTTGACGGTACATTTCAGCAAACTGTTTTCGTTCATCCAGAGGTTTGGCCAGAAAATCAGAAATCCACTTTGGATCAGACCGCATTTTCCTCGCTTTCTGGTAATTTTTATCCTGCGTGCAAAGCTGGTCACCATGGGTAATAAGCACTGGCGTGTCGCCGAGTAAAATAATACTGGGATCAGGTAACAGGGTTGCGCGGCTTTCCAGGCTGAACTGTTCGCCGATGAGGAAATCACGGTTACCGTGCATAATAAAAATGTCGCAGTCATGACTGAGTGATCGCAGTGCGCTGATAACTTGTCGTGATAACTCGCTGTCATCATCATCCCCAACCCAGGCATCAAACAGGTCACCCAGAATGTACAATCGTTCGGCCGCAGGTGCCTGAGTTTTGAGAAACCCAAGAAAAAGATCAACCGTTGCTGGTCTTTCTTCGCTGAGATGAAGATCAGAAATGAAAAATGAAGAGTGCATCAGGTGCTGAAGCCGCAGTTTAGAAAGCCCGTTTCAGAAACCGGGAATGCTTACTGAAACGGGCGCGGGATTACGGGAATAACTCAGTCAGATATCTCGGCTTTTTCGATGATGATATCTTCAACAGGTACATCAGAATGGCCCGCTTTGTTGCCGGTATCGGTACCCTTGATTTTATTGACAACATCCATGCCTTCAGTCACCTTGCCAAAAACACAGTAGCCCCAGCCGTCCTGACCCGGGTAGTCCAGGAATTTGTTGTCAGCAACATTGATAAAAAATTGTGCCGTTGCCGAGTGGGGATCCATGGTGCGTGCCATGGCGATGGTACCAACCTCATTGCTCAGGCCGTTTTTAGCTTCGTTTTCAATCGGATCGCGTGTTGTTTTTTGCGTCATGTCAGGTAACATGCCGCCGCCCTGGATCATGAAATTGTCGATGACACGGTGAAATATTGTGCCATCAAAATGGCCATCTTCGACATACTGTTTGAAGTTTTCACAGGTCTTTGGCGCATTTTCTTCATCAAGTTCAATAAAAATATCGCCAACATTGGTTTTTAAGGTAATCATAAGCATTCCTGTTTTTGGATTAAGTTAGAGAAGTTCAGAGACGTCTGGCTTTGACAATGGTCACGTTTTTTTCAGGTACGTTCTTCATAAATTTTTTGGTAGTGGTAAAAACGTCAGCAATTGCATCAACAGTTTCCATGCCTTTGGTGACCCGGCCAAAAACACAATACCCCCAGCCTTTACTGGAGCGTGATTTGAAGTCTAGAAAATCATTGTCAGCGTGGTTAATGAAAAACTGTGCAGTGGCTGAGTGCGGATCGCCTGTTCTTGCCATGGCAATGGTTCCGCGTTCGTTTTTAAGGCCGTTATCAGCTTCATTTTGGATGCTTTGCCTGACTTTTTTCTTTTTCAGGTCCTGGTCAAAACCGCCACCCTGAATCATAAAGCCATTGATGACGCGGTGGAAAAGGGTGCCGTCATAAAAGCCCTCATCGACATAAGCCAGGAAGTTTTCAACGGTTTTCGGTGCCAGCTGGTCATTAAGCTCAAGCTCGATGTTGCCAAGACTGGTTTCGATCAGCACCTTAGGCTTAGCTGAAGCTTCCGGACTCTGGGCTGAAACCAGGGATGAAAATGAAAAAACCAGAAAAAAAGAGAGTAAAAGTCGCAGCATGGGAAGCTAAAATCTGCGTTCTTTCTGTAATGGATGCCATGAGATGCTTCAGGTTTACAACGACTTAAACAATAAAAAAGAAGAATTTATTCCGCTGCAAGCCAACAAGGTCAGCATGTATGTTTGTGGTATGACCGTTTATGACCTTTGTCACCTCGGTCATGCGCGTGTCATGGTAGTTTTCGACGTGGTTTACCGCTACCTTAAGGCCATTGGCTACGATGTCACTTATATCAGAAACATTACTGATATCGATGACAAGATCATCAATCGTGCCAATGAAAACGGCGAGCATTTTTCAGAGCTGACACAACGTTTTATTGCCGCAATGCACGAAGATGCCGAGGCTCTCGGCGTTTTGCCACCGGATAGTGAACCCAGGGCGACAGATTTTATTGGCGAAATTATCGAAATGATTGAGCGCCTGATAAAAAAAGAACATGCCTATGTTGCTGCCAATGGCGATGTCTATTATTCGGTATCAAGTTTTGATGGCTACGGCAAACTTTCCGGTAAATCGACTGACGATTTGAGGGCCGGTGCACGTGTTGATCCCGGTGAAGACAAGCGTGAAATCAGCCAAGCCCGGCGAGCCCTCCTGGGATTCTCCCTGGGGCAGCGGCAGGCCAGGCTGGCATATTGAATGTTCTGCCATGTCTACTCACGAGTTGGGCGATACGTTTGATATTCATGGTGGTGGCGCTGATTTAACATTCCCGCATCATGAAAATGAGATAGCCCAGTCTGAAGGTGCCACCGGGCATCCGTTTGTCAAATACTGGCTGCATAATGGTTTTGTCAGAATTAACGATGAGAAAATGTCAAAATCGCTTGGCAATTTTTTTACCGTGCGTGAAATTCTTGATAACTATCGACCGGAAGAAGTACGTTATTTCATTCTTACCAGTCACTACCGTAGCCCGTTAAATTATGACAATGAACACCTGGATAATGCTCGCGCTGCATTAACGCGGTTCTATACGGCCTTGAGAGGTTTGCCTGAAGTTCAGGCGGATACTGATAACGATTATCGCCAGCGCTTTGAACAGGCAATGAATGATGATTTTAATACGCCTGTGGCACTGTCAGTGCTGTTTGATATGGTACGTGAAATCAATTCATATAAACAAAATGATACTGAAAAAGCTGCCGGCTTGGCGGCGCTGTTAAAACAGCTATCAGCTGTGCTGGGATTGTTGACAGACGATGCAGAAAACTTTTTTAAAGGCCAGTCAACGGAAGGTCTCAGTGACGAAGAAATTGAGGTGTTGGTTAATCAAAGAGTTGAGGCCAAGTCTCAGAAGGATTGGGCTACGGCGGACAGGATTCGGGATGAACTCAAGGAGCAGGGTGTTGTTGTTGAGGATGGTGCTGATGGCTCAACCTGGCGGAGAGCGTAATCAGGTATCTCTATGAAAAACCGTTGGAATGATGAAGAGGCAGCAAGATGCCGTAATGATCTGGAACTCAGGGTGTATACCTCAAGGTTACTGGGTCAGGATCCTGGTCTGGTCCTGCATGGTGGAGGTAATACATCGGTAAAGATTTCAGAAACCAATCTTTTCGGTGAGCAGGAAGACATTCTTTATGTCAAAGGTTCAGGCTGGGATTTGGCGACGATTGAAGCTGAAGGTTTTACCCCAATCCGTTTAAACCACCTGAAAAAGCTATCGATGCTGGATGAGTTGTCAGATCTCGATATGGTTAACGAGATGAAAACGCATCAAACCAATGCGGCGTCACCGACGGGTTCAGTTGAAGCTATTTTGCATGCCGTTTTGCCCTTTAGGTTCGTTGATCATACGCATGCCGACGCCATTGTTACGGTCACTAATACTCCAGATGGTGAACAACGCATAAAAGAAGTCTTTGGTGACGAGGTCATCATCATTCCCTATGTCATGCCCGGTTTTGACCTGGCAAAAATGG
>JARRJW010000267.1:0-2873 GCA_037388785.1 Gammaproteobacteria bacterium | reverse complement strand
AAAATAAACACAAGGCACCGTTAGGTGTTTTTGATATGGTCCGTGCTGGTCAGTACGACATGGGCCACTCGGCGTCCTACTACTGGAAAGGCAAGGACCCCAACACTTTGTTCTTCACCACGATGCCTTTTGGTATGACTGCGCCTGAACAGTACGGCTGGTTCTACTATGGTGGTGGTATGGAGCTGATGAAAGAGGTTTATGACAAGCACGGCATCCTGTCCTTCCCGGGTGGCAACACCGGCAACCAGATGGGTGGCTGGTTCCAGAAAGAAATCAACTCGGTTGAAGACCTTAAGGGCCTGAAAATGCGTATTCCCGGTTTTGCCGGTGAAGTCCTTGCCAAACTGGGTGCCAAGCCGACCAACATTCCAGCTGGTGAGCTTTACACTGCTCTTGAACGTCGTACCATCGACGCCCTCGAATGGGTAGGCCCTTCACTCGACCTGCGCATGGGTTTCCACAAGATCGCCCCATACTACTACACCGGCTGGCATGAGCCTGCGACTGAATTGCAGTTCATGATCAACAAGAAAAAATGGGACAAGCTGCCTGCTGATCTGCAGGAAATACTGCGAGTAGCTATGCGTACAGCGGCCTATGACATGTATGCACAGTCCTACCATGCCAGTGGCGAAAACTAGGCGACGATGAAAACCGAATATCCTGACATCAAGGTTAAGACTTTCCCGAAAGAGGTCATCGACGCCATGCGTAAAGCCAATGAAGAACTCATTGCCGAGGCCGCTACGAAAGACCCAATGGCGAAGAAAATCATCGATTCTCAGGCTGAATACCTGAAAAAAGTGCGTGTCTGGACTGAAATCTCTGATAACGCTTACTTGAACAGCCAGAAAAGCGAATAATTTGGTATGCTTAAACGGCAGCCTCAACAGGGCTGCCGTTTTTTTATGCCGGAATTATCACCATGCTACTGAAACTTGAAAACCTGATTAACAGTTTTTCCGAACTGCTCGGTAAAATAGCTGGCGCCCTGTTAATACTTTTACTTTTGAACGTTTTTTACGACGTGATTGCGCGCTACCTGTTCAACGATGTTTCCATTGGCATGCAGGAACTGGAGTGGCATCTTTATTCGACCATGTTTCTTCTGGGTGTTTCTTACAGCCTGCGTCACAATGGTCATGTACGCGTTGATGTAATCTATGAACGCGTTTCCCGCAACAAGCAGGCCTGGATTGATATTCTTGGTACGTTATTGTTTCTTTTGCCATTTACTCTTCTGGTGGGCTATTACGGCATCGGGTTTGTCATTGATGCCTATGAAATGAATGAACAGTCCGGCGACCCCGGCGGCCTTCCCTATCGCTGGATCATCAAGTCAATGATCCCGTTTGCGTTCTTTTCGATGGCTATCAGCGGCATCGGCTTGATTTTACATTCGATAAATCGAATACGGGGTATTCATCAGGATGACCCAACTTTAACCTCACACGTTTCCTGATGGTTTACCGGCAACAATTATGATTGGAATTATCATGTTTTTTGCAGCACTGCTGCTGCTTTTAGTGGGTTTCCCGGTGGCCTTCACATTTGGCGGTGTTGCCCTGATATTCGGTGTTTTTGCAGAAGGGCCTGACATGTTTGCCTTTATGCCCTACCGAATCTATAGCATCATGGAAAACACCGTGCTTATGGCAATCCCACTGTTCATTTTTATGGGCATTGTGCTTCAGAAAACCAGGCTCGCTGAACAGTTGCTTGAGTCCATGGGCAAACTTTTTCGAGGGGTTCGGGGCGGACTGGCCATTTCCACTATCCTGGTTGGAGCACTATTGGCTGCCTCTACTGGCGTAGTAGGTGCTTCGGTAGTTGCCATGGGTTTAATATCACTGCCCGTCATGCTCAAGTATAACTACGACAAGCGTCTGGCCTGTGGCACCATCTGCGCAGCTGGTACCCTGGGACAAATAATTCCACCATCAATTATTCTGATTATTCTTGGTGATGTGATGGGCATACCAGTTGGCGATCTGTTTAAAGCTGCAGTAGCACCCGGCCTTGTACTGATCGGCGTCTATGTCACTTATATCCTGTTAAATGCATATTTCAAGCCTGACACTGCACCAGCCCTGCCAATGGATAAAGCGGATGGTGCGACAATAAGAGCGCAATATTTCTCGGCAATTAAAGCGGTTTTACCGCCGCTAATACTGATACTGGTTGTACTCGGTTCAATATTTGCCGGTATTGCCACGCCCACAGAATCATCTGCACTTGGTGGATTTGGTGCGTTGGTTCTTGCTCTGCTTTACCGCCAGTTAAACTGGAAAATGGTTTATGAATCCTCCATTGAAACGGTAAAAATCACATCGATGGTTTTTGCCATCCTTTTAGGTGCAACGGCATTTTCAATGGCTTTTACTTACACTGGTGGTGACGAAATTATCGAAGAATTACTGCTTGGGCTGCCAGGCGAACAGATGGGGTTCTTGATTCTCTCAATGCTCGTCATCCTGGTTCTGGGTTTCTTTATCGATTTTGTTGAGATCTCTTTTATTATTGTGCCCATGCTGGCTCCAGTGGCTGATGCTCTTGGTATTGCGCCATTGTGGTTTGCCATTTTAATCGCGATGAACCTGCAAACGTCTTTTTTAACTCCCCCTTTTGGATTCAGCCTGTTTTACCTTAAAGGCGTAGCACCAGACTCGATAAGAACTACCGATATCTACAAGGGTGTTGTTCCATTTATTATCATGCAGGTCGCTATTGTCATCAGCATACTTTTTTTCCCTGAGATGTATGGGTTAAGCTAAAACGGCATCAAGCTTTTCGATTTCACCTTCCTGGCCAATCTCTTTAAAAACAACTATGAAGTGAAAGGCGGTTTGAAAGCACTGATAAATTACCTG
>JARRJW010000266.1:0-2881 GCA_037388785.1 Gammaproteobacteria bacterium | reverse complement strand
AACACCGGATTGGACTTTTGGGGCATGCAGAAAGAAAAATTCAACTGTTTCAGTCCAGTCAGTTTAAAGAACTGATTACAGCTGACAATGTACTGCAGTTATCCAGGCTCAACTTTGATAGCCTGGCTGCCAGGTTTGATCTCAAGGTAAAAGACCAGCCAATTTTAAAAAATTCGGTGATGCCAATCGATCGTATGACGATGCTGGAGTTGATTTCAGAACAGGTTAAACAGCAACAGTCTCAAAAGACTTACCTGGTGACCAATGCTAAAAAACTTTTCAATTACCGGGTGAGTCTGCAAAAACAGGAAGATTACAAGCTCGGCGATAAGCTGTTGTCCAGCCAAAAAGTCAAGATTGAGGCTTTTGATCTAGAGCCTGCCGCTGAAGTTCAATTTGCTGAAAATGACTACGATTTGATCAGCCAGGCGCAGGCTCAACCAGCTGCTGCTGATAACCATCCGGGCTATGCGCATGCGCCGGTCTATGCCTGGTTTTCACTTTCGGAAAAGCCGGTCGCATTAAAATTCGTCAACCAGCATAGTGTGGGGGATTTTATTATCGAAATGGTACCCGATGCTGGTGCCTGAAACAGACATTTGATCGGGTTCAGGCGAGATCAAGCTTACTGGTATCAGGGACAGGCTCAGGTTCCGGTCGCGTGTTGAATTCTTCCAGACTACCAGTGTTGGCCTCAGAAGCGGTCAGATTGCTGGTGTCAATGTTGGCCGGCGCTGGCGGGACGCTGTCATCAAGATTGCCACTGAATGCATCTATCGCCAGGCTACTGGTATCAACTTCAACGGGTGGCGGTTGCGGTGTTTCATCGAGCGGTCCAGAGGATGCATCAATATCCAGACTGCTGATATCGGGTATGGGCGCAGGAATGACCTGCTCGGCAAATTCTTCCAGGCTGCCGAAGTTTGCGTCCGAGGCACTGAGGTGACTGGTGTCAATATCAGCCGGAGGCGGTGGAACTGCGTCGTCAATCATGCTGCCGGGTATCGCCAGTGAGGCATCCAGTTCGGATGCCGGAGCCTCAGTTGCTTGGGGCGTTTTGGGCGCTTGGGGTGTTTCGGCTGCTTGAACGGCTTCTGTGGCGGTTTCGGTTTTCGGTGGCGGAGGAATATCGGCTTTGGGCTTGTCAGCTATTTTTGCCGGCCGAATGTCAATAACAGCACCCATTTCACGAAACTTTACCCGGTACTTGATGGCTGTATCCATATCTACAGCTTTTTTGATTTTTGCAGGTTTACCGGAAAAGAGCTTAGCAATTAATGCATCATTGGCATTGAAAAGTTTGGCTATTTTTTGCTTGACCAGGTCTGTTTGCTCCGGGTCGAGCACTTTACCTGAAAAAAATATATCAAATAGTTCTTCGCTCATGATGATAACGGGCTTAACTCATCTATTAATGATGTTTAAGCATAGCTCATCAGGCTTTGACTGTCAGGATTGGGCAGGCTTAGGCAGGATCAGGGTTTGTCCTTCAACAGGATATTAAGGTAGTTGCCGTCAACCGGGCTAAGGTAATGGCTGGTTGGTACATAGTATACCTTTGACCTGCCATACAGGGCTGCAACCTGGTTCATATCCTGGCTGAAGCCCGGCACAATTCTGTCCCCGGAGCGGTAGAAATCTTGCCCGCGGATAATTGAAATATACTCGATATCAGGGTGAGGCTGATGGTTAAGCCAATCAAGAAAACTGCCTGGGTGAATGGGTTGCAGGTCGACCAGTAATCCTTTTGAAGACTTGGCCGTGTCATAAACGCTGCCACCAAGGATGTCTTTGATAAAATCAATCGGCAGCAGATCGGAGGTTTCCTTGAGTGCGTAGGTGGCAAGGCCAGTGCCTAAATGAGGGGATGCGATTGTGATCAGGCGATTGACATTGCCGGCGCCAAACTGTACCAGTTTAAGCCGGGCAACAATACCGCCTGCAGAATGACCGACCAGGGTGATGTTTTCATCAGGGTGGCGTTTTTGCAGGTCCTGAAGCATATGTTCGAGAATGTTTGCCTGTACCCTGATTGGGGCCCTGGAAGGCAGTTCGACGCTGTAAATGGGTTTTTCCTGGGCGGTTTCCGGAAATTGCGTCATCATGGCACCATAAGGTGTCATAAAGACATTGCCTGCCTTGTGCCAGCCATTTTTGCGCAATTGCGAATTGATGCCGCTATTTTCCCAGGAGTTGGCAGAGCCGAGGTAGCCGTGTATCTGGACGACGATATCTGCCTGGGCCAAACCTGAGGCAAGAATTGCTGCAACAATTAAAAATTTCGAAAAAAATTTCATCAAATAAAAACCAGTTATGTAAGCATATTATAATATAATGATTAATTTGCGAAATTCAAGTTTTTTGCTGCGAAGATTGATTTCTTGGCTGTCATGCCTATAGTTTGTGGCGTTTTTCCCGTTTTGTAAAAATATGAGAGTTGATATGCGAATTTTCAGGCGAATAAGTTTTTTAGTCATCATTTTTATACTGCCATTTAACCTGGTGGCAGAGGATGATATTCAGGTGCTGGTCGGTGAAATTCAGGCACTTACAGAGAAATCCCGTCAGGAACGTGCCGCCGACCGCTGGTTACAGATTGCCCTCGAAGACCTGGTCGCCAAGTACAATTTCCCCTGGAAGAACAGCCTGTTAAGTGATGATTTTGCTGATGGTGATTACACCTCGGGGGTGCAATGGCAAGTTGATTCAGGTGAATTCTGGGTTGATCGCCGCTTGGGTTTGCGCTCTCAGGTTGTCGAGACAATCGACAACAGTCGCCAGCAACCAGCCCAACAGCAGCAGGATAAGTCTGATGAAGATATTGGTCGGGCGCTTATCGGTGCATTCTTACAGGAAGCTCTGGGTCCCAAGAATAGCACTC
>JARRJW010000265.1:0-2890 GCA_037388785.1 Gammaproteobacteria bacterium | reverse complement strand
ATCATGGTACGATTCAGATTGGCGATACCTTTACCCAGGGCGAAGCCCTCAAGTTTTCCGGTATTCCTAACTTTGCCCCGGAACTGTTTCGTCGAGTTCGCCTCAAGGATCCCATGAAGATGAAGGCCTTGCAGAAAGGCCTGGATCAACTGAGTGAAGAGGGTGCTTCGCAGGTTTTCAAACCCCTGAATAACAATGACCTGATTGTTGGCGCGGTAGGTGTACTGCAGTTCGATGTCGTGGCATTTCGCCTTAAAAATGAGTACGGTGTGGATTGTGGCTTTGAACCGATCAATGTCCAGACGGCGCGCTGGGTAACCAGCGAAGATGAACGTAAACTGACTGAATTTCGCAAGAAAGCCAGTGAAAACCTCGCCTTGGATTCTGCCGGCAGCCTGACCTACCTTGCTCCAACGCGGGTGAACCTGGAGTTGACCATGGAGCGTTGGCCAGAGATCGAGTTCCACGCTACCCGCGAGCATTAGAAAGCGTTTTTTATTTCACTTTTGCCATATAAATAGCAGTCATACGGATGACACGTGATTGAAGCAGTGACGTCAAATCATTCTTTATGGCTTGTTCCTGCTTTCGCTGTGGCGCAGAATGGAGGCAGAAATTCGCAACATGCGGGTGAAAAGGTAACTACATATGCCGATTCTGGCTGCTGATATCGGGGGGACCTCAACCCGGCTTCTCTTGAAGGACGGGACAGATACCATCGCTGAACAGGATTTCCCCAGCCAGAATTACCCCGATCTGAATACAATCTTGGAAAGCTTTCTAAAAGCACATGCCGAGACAAAACCCGTTGCGGCTTGTCTGGCAGTGGCGGGTCCTGTCCGGCACGGCAACGCGCGGGTTACCAACCTTCCCTGGGTAGTCAACGAAGCGGACATTAGCGAAGCATTCGCAATACCGCGGGTAAGAATCATTAATGATTTTGAGGCGGTTGGGTACGGCGTGGCTAACCTGGAGCCGAGTGATTTTCATCAACTTCAGACAGGCTTACCGGATGCCACCGGCACCCGTGCCTTGATTGGGGCAGGGACTGGCCTCGGGGTTGCAATCGTGACCCGTTGTGGCAAACGTTGGCAGGTATTGCCCGGTGAAGGTGGCCATGTTGATTTCGCGCCACGCAATGCGATGCAGCAAGCGTTACTGGATTATCTGCTGGAGCAAACTGCCCGGGTCAGCGTAGAAATGCTGCTATCCGGGCCGGGCCTGGAACGAATTTATGAATTTATTTGTTTTCAGCACGACATCGACCCTGACTCTGCGCGGCGCAGTGCCGCCTCCATCAGTAGCACTGCTTTGATGGTGATGGACCCCCTGGCGGTCAAGACGCTTGAACTCTTCGTTGAAATTTACGGGGCGCAGGCAGGGAATCTGGCATTGATCAGTCTGGCGACCGGCGGTGTGTTTATCGCCGGTGGCATCGCTCCGAAGATCCTCTCTCTGTTAGGTAGCGAGCGTTTCATCAATGCATTTTGTGATAAACCTCCCATGCAGGATTTGTTGAGATCAATCCCGATCCGGGTTGTGTTAAATACCCGCTGCGGTTTGCTGGGTGCGGTGCAGGTCGCATCAGATCTGGCGAAACATTAATGCATCACAGGCCTTCGGTCTGAATCCCTCAGTTGGTATCGCTTCATCAAATTTTCATATTGATGACATATAACACTCGCCCATGGCTTGCCTCTGAAGCCCCGACTTAGCTGTGTAATTACAGCGCAGAGGGTTGAAAAAGTGCGCGGATTTGGTGCGATGTCAGCCTTGTTCCAGAGGTTGAGTTCATCAACCAGTATAACCAGCACGGATTTCATTTATTGGAAATCAATAGCTTAGTACACGCTAATCAAAGCTGGCTTGGCATTTGCTTTACAAGGTTATCCATGATTAACACTCAGTAACGGAGGGACACCGATGGTTATGCAAGAAATTCGAGATATTGCACGTGAGAATGGCATCAAACCGGGAAAAATGAGCAAGATCAGTCTGGTAAGAACGATTCAACAGACTGAAGGTAACTACGCCTGTTTTGCGACAGCCATGAGTAATATCTGTGAGCAAGCTGGTTGTTTGTGGCGGGCTGACTGTCTTGCGGCTGACAAGAAAGGCCTGTCTTCCTGATTAATCAGGCTGCGGCGTTGGTTTTTGCTGCAGCGTTATAGAGTTTTAAATATTCCTGGGCACTATTTTGCCAGGAGAAATCATGGCCCATTCCGGCTAACTGGATGGTTTTCCATTGTGACTTATTACGATAGAGATCACAGGCCCGCGCCAGGGTTTGATACAGGTCACTACCTTTATCACCACTAAAAACAAAACCAGTGGCGGTTTTGGCAGTCAGGTTGGAGGCAGTGCTATTCATGACAGTATCGGCCAGTCCGCCCACGCTGCGAACTACCGGTGGGGTGCCATAATGCATGCTGTACATTTGGTTGAGACCGCAAGGTTCAAAGCGTGAGGGCATAAGAAACACATCTGCACCTGCCTCGATCTGGTGTGCCAGGCTCTCGCTGTAACCGATCTTGACGGCAACGGTGTCAGGATGCAGTTCAGCGGTGTTCAAAAATGCGGTTTCAAACCGGCTATCACCACTACCTAACAGCGCCAGTTGTATGGGTAAGGTCAAGATTTTTTCCAGCCCATCCAGCAAGATATCTACGCCCTTTTGTTCAACCAGGCGCCCGACAAATCCAATCAACAGAACATCGGCGTTCAGTTGCAAGCCAAGGTGTTGTTGCAAGGCGGATTTATTGATGGCTTTGCTTGCCAGGCTGCGGCGATTATAGGTCTGGGCCAGGAAGGGATCGGTGCCGGGGTTCCATTCTTTGGTGTCAATCCCGTTAAGAATGCCACTGAGAGCAGCTTGCCGATGGCGCAGCAG
>JARRJW010000264.1:0-4913 GCA_037388785.1 Gammaproteobacteria bacterium | reverse complement strand
ATGACGCCGCTATTGCCGCGTTAGCCGAGATGGAGCATGCCAGCAATGAGGTACTGGATATCCTCGATCGCATGATTCCTGAGTATCAAAAAATCATGGATCAGAAAAGCCTGCACGTCTCTAATACAGTCAATAGTGACTCAGATGATAATATTGACCTGTTTTAGGACTGATTAACTGCAATTTTTCTATAAGTTAAGTTTATTCTAGGTTCAATGGTTTTAGCCGTTTTAGGCAGATGATGCTGCCAGACATGCTGGCAATCTCCATACATCAACAAAAGACTGCCATGAGGCAGGCTGACATCCAATGTTTCACGTGATTTGTTTTTCTTTCTAAAGCGCAATTTTCTCTCCTGCCCAAGACTGATAGAGGCTATCACAGGCTTTAGCCCAAGCTCAGGTTCATCATCACTGTGCCAGCCCATGCTGTCTCTGCCATCCCGGTACAGGTTCAGCAGTACGGAATTAAAATCAACCTGCAACACATTAACTAAGCCTGACTTCAAACTCAGCAGTGTTTTCGTCCATGGCAGCGGCCGGTGATCAAGATTGGAATAGCGATATGATGCCCCCTTATCTCCATGCCATGCCATCAATCGGGGTACCTGGTGGGTTTTACCATAAAGTCTTATCTGTTCTGACTGCCAGTTTATCTCCTCCATCAACCGCGCCAGGTATTCTGATGCTGTCTGATACTCAAGGTAATCTGAAATTAACAGCATCTGTTCCGGAATTACTTCCCGGTAACCGCTAAAGCCGTAAGCTATTTCCTGAAGATTACGCATCCTAAAAGCCTTAAGAAATATTGACTGACATCATATAAACTTATCCAAATAAGTATAAACTCTTTATAAGTCATTAAATAAACGGCTATTTCTATGGATGATTCAATATACGAACTATTAAAAATTGAACAACAGGCCGAACAAATTGTGCTGGATGGCGAAAAAGAGCGCGAGCATATCAAGCAAAAAGCGCTTGATGATGCCAATGCAGCCATTGATCAGTTCAACAATCGTTTACCAGAGCTGCGCCAGTCTTTTCTCGACAAGGCCAATGAAAGAGCTGATCAAAGCATCGCGGAACTGAAGCTGCGTTACAACGAACGTAACCAGGAACTTAGAAAACTGGCGTCTGAACACGAACTGGAAGCCCTTGAAGTCGCTCTCAGCAGCCTGCTCGAAGATGAAATAAAGCATGATTCAGGGCCATAAAAGCTATATTTCAACGCGATTGAGCATCCTGGCTGATCGTCTGATTGGTCCCGGCAATTATGCGGCAATCGTCGAGGAAAACCTCGATTCATTAATCAGGCGAGTAACTGATGGAACAACAGCAGATGACTTTGATCCTGGACGGGTGCAGAGCAATCTTATCAGCCAGGCTCTGCGTGACTTCAATATGCTGTTTCGGCCATTCAACGGTAATGAAAAGGCTTTTCTGAATTTTGCTGTACACTGGTATGAACTATCCAACCTCAAGGCATTGATTCGCGGTAAATTCACTGGTTCTTCAGATGCCGACATCAAAAAAGAATTAATCGACCTCGAGAGTTTTAACCAGTTGCCGCTGGATACCCTTCTGGAAGCTGATGACCCCAACGAAATGATGCGCTTGCTTGAACAGACCCCCTATTCCAGCATTGTCCGTCAGGCCCGGGAAATCTATCATGCCGAGGGTCAGAACCTTTTTGCCCTTGATGCCACCATTGACCGGGAGTTTTTTACCGGACTGTCGCAGAGAGTACGCTTTCTCGACAATGAGGACCGACAACAGCTAGGTGCACTTTTCGGAACACTGATGGACCGGTTCAACATCCTCTGGTTGATTCGATACCGTTTCTCTTATGGATTGTCACCTGCCAAATCTTTTTTTCTGTTGTCGACCACCGGTCGCAAACTTCATACCGACAACCTTATGAGACTGGCAAAACTGGAGAGTATTGATGATCTGATCAACCAGTTACCCTCACCTCTAGATGAATTACTGGCCAATCAGCAAAGTCTTATCCAGATAGAAAACATTATGGAACGTTACGTTAACGAATCTGCATCAAATGCGTTGAAGTATTCACCTTCAGTGATTACGCGGCTATTTGCTTATATTCTTTTAAGGGAATCTGAAGTTCAGTTACTACATGCCGTAATCAAAGGTAAATCACTAAATTTTGATGAGCAACTGATCCTTGAAGCAACAGGAGGAAACGTTCATTGATTGATCTTTCCGTCAGAATGCAGCACCTGACACTGTCGATGATCAAGGAAGATGCGGCAGCGGCCGCAATTGAACTTGCAAAGCTGGAGGCAGTTCACCTGATTGAATCCGAGCATTTCAATGATCTGCTTGATGAGAAGCCCGGACATGCGTTTCAACAACGATTTCAGAGCCTCAACCGCCGTTTCCAAAAAATCAGTCAGTACCTGCCTGACAACTGGCAGGCCGAGGCAAAGCTGAAAGAGCAACTTTCCCTCAAAACGGTTGAAGAAGCTGATCATGAGTGCAGGAAAATCTGGTCAACACTGTCATTACTGGAAGAGGAAATTCGAGCGGCCAAGGAAAAAATTAATATCAAACGACAGTTGGCAGGCAGCCTGAGCCGATTCGAAAACCTTGATATTGATCTTGGCAAGCTATCCCGCAGCAACCAGTTCATAAAAGTATTTAACGGTACAATTCCATCAATTGAACTCAATCAGATAAAACGCGCCCTGTCACTGGCAGAATCCGCCATCGACGTTTTTTATCAATCTGACAACCATGATTACATCACCGTCATTACCGACATTGACCAGCAAAATGACATCCTGGAAATTCTCAAGTCCGCCAGCTTGCCAACAGCCTGTCCGGCAAAGGCAACCTGGTCAGAATTGAAGGCTGGGTACCTTATGGACAACAACAGGCGATTAACTCAGCCCTGCAGACAAACCTGAAATATCCTTTCGTGATGGATTTAAGGGACCCGACGACCAATGAACTGGCATACGTGCCTTTCAAGGAAAAACCGAGATGGCTTATGCAGCCTTTCCATGCCCTGGTAAGTCAATATGGTATTCCTGTCTACGGTGAGTTTGACCCTACGCGTTTTTTTGCGATCACCTATGTGCTTATGTTCGGCATGATGTTTGGCGATATCGGCCATGGTGCCGTCATCATTGTGCTGGGCATATTGCTACGTAAAAAAATACCGGGCCTGACAATATTTATGACACTGGCAGGGCTTTCTTCCATGGCTTTTGGCTGGCTATACGGCAGTATATTTGGATACGAACATTTCATAAATCCGGCCTGGATGTCACCGATGGAAGATCCATCACTTTTGCTGGTAGTGGCACTTATCTGGGGTCTTGGCTTTCTGCTCGTGGCTTACCTGCTATCGATATATAACCTGATCGCATTGAATCAAAAACAGCAGGCAATCTTTGCCAACAACGGGCTGGCTGGCCTGTTGTTATTTGCAGGAGCAATTTTTGCCGGTTATCGTTTTCTGGTTAATGACAGTTTTGGCCTGCAGGAAATAATGGCAATTGCCACGCCACTGACCATGGTACTTTACGGCAGCTGGCAGCATCTGCAAGGCCCTGTTGCTGAAAAAGTCCTGCTACTTTTCATTGAGGCACTGGATAACGTCATTAACATCATGTCAAACACGCTTTCATTTCTGCGTGTCGCGGCATTCAGTCTGAATCACGTTGCCCTGGCTTTGGCTGTGTTTACCCTGGCTGCAATGATGGATACCTTCGGTCATATCATCATGATACTGCTTGGCAATGTTTTCATTATTGTTCTGGAAGGAGGCATTGTCGCGATTCAGTGTCTGAGACTGGAATACTATGAAGGCTTTTCACGTTTTTTCAGTGGCAAGGGCAAACGTTTCAAGCCACTAAAAATGGAATCTGTTTTATAAATCTAACTGGAGATCATCATGACTGCTTCCTTAACCATCGTTTCATTCAGCATCATGGCCCTGATATTGATAGGCTTGTTCCTGGAGCTTTTTCCGGAAAAATCCCGGCAGCTGGTCACGAATAAAAAAATTGCACAACGACTGAAAAGCTCGGTTGGTCTGAATATTATTGTCTTCTTCGGAGCCATCATTGCGGTGATGGTGATTGGTTCGGAACAGGTTATGGCCGCTGAAGATACAGTGATGCAAAACAAGGAAATCAGTGTCGGCCTGGGACTGGCCCTGCTTGGCATTGGCTTGCCAACTGGCCTGGCCACTATTGGTGCCGGTATAGCAGTAGGTTCAGTGGGATCGGCATCGTTAGCGGTTATCACAGAAAAGCCTGAAATGTTTGGGCGCACACTCATTTATCTTGGACTTGCCGAGGGTATTGCCATCTATGGCCTGGTTATGTCCATTCTTTTACTGGGTAAGCTGTAATGAGAATTTTGGCTGTCGGCAACCAGGAACTCATGGACGGTTTCGCCCTTCTCGGTATAGAAACTTTCATTAACCCGGATAAAGGCCTGCTGGAAAAGCTGTTGAATGATGTGCAAATATCTGGTGACCGGGTATTGATTTATCTTCAGCAGGACCTGCTTGATTTCCAACTACCTGTACTTGATCAGCTTCGCCGGGAAGGCGGTAACGTACTGATCAGCGAAGTTCCCTGTTTGCATGAACCCGGTAATCGTCAGGCTTCAATTGACCAGTTAATCACCAGAACCATTGGTGCTGCCGCATTGGAACCCAGTCATGGATAATCAATCTGATCAAGTAAGTGCCTTAAAAAAAGCCATGCTGGAGCGGGCACATAAGCTGGCCGATGAACATATTGCCCAGGGCAATGCTTCGCGCCAGAAAATCATGGAAGATACCCGTGAAAAAGTACAGCTGATGGAACAAAAGGAATTATTGGCCGCCAGGTCATTAGCTGAACGTGAATACCTGCGGAAAGTTCAGGCCAG
>JARRJW010000263.1:0-2935 GCA_037388785.1 Gammaproteobacteria bacterium | reverse complement strand
AAAGAACATGTCGAGAACCTGGCTGGTATCGAACACGCTACATTGACTCACCCATCGGCACCGAATTTACCCCGGGGCTGCGAGGTTTTGTCCCGCGGTCCTGTTAAAATTCCCGAAGGTGCATATTTTGCGATGGGGGATAACCGCGATAACAGTAATGACAGTCGTTGCTGGGGGTTGGTGGCTGAAAAGCATCTTGTCGGAAAAGCGTTTGCCATATGGATGCACTGGGATAGTAATCGGGATGGTTTGCCTATTGCCTGGAACAGGCTGGGTACTTTGATTAAATAACTTTTAAGATATAGGTATATCTATGAATACAAATGCACATCAAAAAGGACTCACATTTTTGAGTATTTTGATTATTCTGGCTATCGGTGGCTTTTTTGTTTTATTAGCTTTAAAAATCACCCCGATTTATCTTGAAAATCAAAGTATTAAAGCCATTGTGGCAGGATTGAATGATGATGCCCAGCGACTCAGAAATAAAACAGTTGCCGGGGTGAAAAAGGAAATACAGAAACGTTTTCGCATAAACAGTATCTATGATTTTCCGAAAGACGGTTACAAAATTAAAAAGGAAAAAGATAAGTTAATCATTGATTTTACCTATGATCGGGTCGAGCCTATTGTGCACAATATTTCGGTCATGGTTTCATTCAGTGACAAACTTGAAATCGACTACGCCGGTAATTGAGCAGACGTTTGAGAGAACCGCTAAGCCAGTTACAGCAAAAGATTCAATATACCTTCTCCAACATTGCGTTTTTGGAGACAGCCGTTACCCATCGTAGTGCCGGTATGAAAAACAATGAGCGCTCAGAGTTTCTGGGCGACTCGATACTTGGGTTTGTTATTGCTGATCACCTTTTTCAGCAGTTTCCTTCTGCTGACGAGGGCCAATTGAGCCGCTTACGAGCTTCACTGGTTAAGAAGGAAACTCTCGCGCAGATTGGTAAAAGCCTGACAATTGGCAATTACCTTAAACTGGGTCAGGGCGAACTTCGAAGTGGCGGGCATACCCGGGATTCCATTTTGGCAGATGCTGTAGAAGCGATTATTGCCGCCATTTATCTTGATGCTGGATATCAGAAAGCCCGGGATTTTATTTTTGAGCTGTTTCGTGAAAGGCTGGAACAGGTCACGCTTGAGAAAGGCAGAAAAGACCCCAAAACACGGTTGCAGGAATATCTGCAAAGCCATCAGATTGATATACCGGTTTACGAGATTGTTGAAGCCAGTGGTCCGCAACATCGTCAGCAATTTAAAGTCAGTTGTGCGATAAAAAATCAAAAATTACTTACTGTCGGTTCCGGAACAAGTCGGCGCAAGGCCGAACAGGATGCCGCGGCTAAAATGCTGGAACAATATGGACAATAACCACCATTCCGGATATGCGGCCATAATCGGTCGACCTAATGTGGGAAAGTCTACACTGATGAATCAGCTCATCGGTCAAAAACTGGCAATTACCTCGCATAAGCCACAAACGACACGCCACAGTATTCTTGGTATCAAAACCCTGCAGCATGGACAGGTTGTTTACCTCGACACACCTGGTATACACCGTCGGGGCAGTCATGCCATGAACCGCTATCTCAACAGAACTGCCAATGCTGTCCTTCAGGATGTTGATGTGATTGTCTTCGTGGTTCAAGCGGGTGTCTGGAATAACGAGGACGAGCTAGTTCTAAATCAAGTTAAAAAGAGTTCCAGACCGATTATTCTGGTCATCAATAAAACTGACCTGGTTGAGGACAAGGAAAGCCTGCTGCCATACATGGAAATGCTGGCTAGTCAGCATGATTTTCTTCAGGTAATCCCGGTATCGGCAAAAAATGGTAATCAATTGGATACCCTGGAGGAACATATTCTGGCGGCTTTACCCGAAGGGGAAAATATTTTTCCTGAAGATCAGCTTACAGACCGAAGTGAAAGGTTTTTTGCTGCCGAACTGATCAGGGAGCAGTTAACCCGACACTATCATATGGAGTTACCTTATGCTGCAACGGTTGAAATAGAGTCTTTTGCTGAAGAGCCGAAGTTATATCGTATCCATGCATTGATTTGGGTTGAACGACAGGGACAAAAAAATATCCTGATTGGCAATAAAGGTGATGCACTTAAGCAGGTTGGCACTTTGGCGCGTCAGTCTATGGAAAAGTTTTTTCAGAAGAAGGTTTTCCTTAAACTTTGGGTCAAGGTAAAAAAGAACTGGTCTGATGATGAAAACGCAATAGCAAGGCTGGGCTATAAGGATTAATGGCACAATCTTCAAAATTTTTATCACCAGCCTATGTTTTACATCACCGGTCATTTTCTGACAGTAGTCTGCTGATAGATTTTTTTACCCTGCAGTCCGGGCGGGTCACATGTGTGGCAAAAGGTGTTAAAGGCGGTAAATCCAACAAATCAGCCATTCTTCAGCCCTTCATTCCTCTAATGATGACTTTTTCCGGTCGTGGGGAAGTTAAGACTCTTAATCAGTGTGAAGCCGCAGATAAGCCTTTCCAATTATCGGGAAACCGGCTTTTCACGGCTTTTTATGTCAATGAGCTATTGCTGAAGTCGTTACCAAAAAACGAAGCTTTTGAAACGGTGTTTTCTCATTATTCAACGTTAATTGCGCATATTTCTGATCCTGAGTCACATTTTGAAGAAACCTTGAGACTATTCGAAAAGCATCTTCTCGAAATGCTTGGTTATGGGCTCTTGCTTCAGTGTGATGCTGATAATGGCAGTGTCATAGAATTCAGTAAAAAATACCGTTATATCTTCGATAAAGGCCCTGTTGAAGCTTCAGAGCTACAAGTCAACCTGGATCAATTGCCTTTAATTAGCGGTGAAACCCTCTTGGCAATTGCTAGCGGCAGTTTGGAAAATCAGTCTCAATTGCGTGAAAGCAAGTTGTTAATGCGTTATCTTATTAAAGAAT
>JARRJW010000262.1:0-2953 GCA_037388785.1 Gammaproteobacteria bacterium | reverse complement strand
CCGCGCTCGGTGCATCGAAAAGCCCGAATGGTTGCAGAAGCCATGCGTGAAATTGAAAACAGTGAGGGGCGTGATGCCCGGGATGTTGAGGTGGCTGAAACACTCAACATATCACTAGATGATTATCACACAATTCTCAAAGATGCTTCCGGATCCAGAATCTTTAGTCTTGATGAACTGGTTGCTCTGGGTGAAAGCGATAATCCATCTGATGCCATATCAGTTTCTTCAGGTGCGCAGGCCCCGGATGATGGCCTGGAGCATGATGATTTCAGAAAGGCACTGGCCAATGCCATATCGGGATTGCCGGAAAGGGAACGATTGGTTGTTGCATTGTATTATGATGAAGAACTCAATTTACGAGAAATTGGACAGGTGCTGGGTGTTAGCGAGTCGCGCGTATGCCAGATTCACAGTCAGGCAGCCATGCGCTTACGCTCCCGAATGTCTACCTGGCTTCCCGAATACCAGGATAAATACAATCCTTAGTGGCTGTTTTGTCCTCAATAAAAGACGCTAAAATAATCCTAAATATATTTTCTGTTTGGCCGATAGGCCTAACATAGATGAATGACTGCTTGAAGTCCGGAGGTAATGTTGGACAAGAATATGAAGATCCTTGTTGTAGATGATTTTTCTACAATGCGAAGAATCGTAAAAAACCTGTTGGGTGACCTGGGGTTTAAAAACATAGAAGAAGCAGATGACGGAAATACCGCTCTACCTAAACTTCAGTCAGGTAATTTTGATTTTCTCGTAACTGATTGGAATATGCCTGGCATGACGGGCATTGATCTTTTGAAGGCTGTCAGGGCAGACCCTAATCTTGCTTCTTTGCCGGTGTTGATGGTGACTGCAGAGTCCAAACGAGAACAAATTATCGAGGCGGCCCAGGCTGGTGTTAACGGCTATGTTGTTAAACCTTTCACAGCAGGCACGCTGGAAGAAAAAATATCGAAAATTTTTGAACGGGTTAACGGCTGATGACCGAAGCTGGCAGCAGCAACAACGCGATTGATAATTCAGAAGCCCGATTGGCATTGGCTCTCAAGTTGGTTGAACAGTTGGAAGCGGGCGAATTGTCTGCTGCAGATGAAACCATTAATGAACTGGCACAAACTACGGCAAAACAGGGACCCTTGTTTCAGGAAGTTGGTAGGCTGACCCGGGAACTGCATGAAGCGATGAACAACTTTGTGCTTGATGATCAAATGGCTGAACTGGTCCAGGTTGATATGCCGGACGCCAAAGAGCGTTTGCAGTATGTTATTGAAACAACGGAGAAAGCTGCCAACGATACGCTGAGTGCTATAGAGTCAGCAATGCCGGTATCAGAAAGTCTGAAGAACCGCTCGACACACCTGGGTGATGAATGGGACAGGTTTCTGCACCGCGAAATGGAAGTTGAGGATTTCAGGGTTTTGAGTAAGGAACTCCGGGATTTTCTGGAAAAGTTAACTGATGACAGCCATGAACTGCATAACAAGTTAAATGACATCATGATGGCGCAGGGGTTTCAAGACCTGACTGGCCAGGTGATAAAGAAGGTCATTTCTCTGTTGCAAGATGTGGAAAGTCGTTTGGTACAGATTATCCGGTTAACCGGAGATGCTCATACCAGTAAAAATGATAATGCCATGCGTGAACAAAAAATGGCTAATGAAAATGGCCCAGCAGTACCAGGGGTTACCCAGTCCGAAGTGGTAAGTGGTCAGGACGATGTTGATGACCTGCTTTCCAGTCTTGGATTTTGATATATAACGATAAAACACCTATTAAAGGAGTGAAAGATGGCTCTGGACCTGAATGATGAGATTCTTCAGGACTTTCTGGTAGAAGGGGGAGAAATTCTCGAGGAGCTCAATGAGCAACTTGTGGACCTGGAACAGACCCCTGAAGATCCAGACCTGCTCAATGCTGTTTTTAGAGGCTTTCACACCATCAAGGGTGGAGCCGGTTTCCTCAATATTGAAGCGTTAGTCGAAGTATGTCATAAGGCAGAAAACGTTTTCGATATATTACGTAATGGTCAAAGGACCATCGATCCTGACCTTATGGATACCATTTTACAGGTAATTGATACTGTAAATGCTATGTTTGCAGGTATCCAGGAAGGCATTGATCCAGACCATGCCAATCCGGAAATTATCGAAGCCCTCAAAAGGTATGCGGTACCTGCTGGCGAAGAACCCCAGGCGCCTCCACCCCCCTCTGCACCGGAGTCAGAAACGCCGGCGCCATCTGCTGACAAAGACGAGGCATTGGATGACCTGCTCAGTGCTGCGAGCGAAACCTCAAAGTCTGCTTCGGCATCATCAGGTGATGAAATCACAGAAGAAGAATTTGAAAACCTGCTAGATGAACTGCATGGTGAGGGACAGTTCAAGGCGCCAACTGCTGCAGCTCAACCATCGGGATCTGCTGCATCAGGTGATGAAATTACCGAAGAGGAATTTGAAAACCTGTTGGATGAATTGCATGGCAAGGGGAAATTTTCTGCTGAATCGCCAGCAAAATCTGATGCAGCGGCTGCAGCACCGGCTTCAGATTCAGATGAAATTTCTGAGGATGAGTTTGAAAACCTGCTCGACGATATTCATGGCAAGGGCAAGTTCAATGCACAACAGGTAGCCGCTGATTCGTCACAGGCCGCTGAACCTGCAGCACCGAAGCAGGAAAAACCAGAACCCAAACCAGAGCCAAAACCGGAGCCAAAACCGGAGCCTACACCTAAGGCAAGTGCGGCAGCGAAAGCACCCGCACAATCCAAGCCACCGGCTGAGACCACAGTTCGTGTTGATACCCAGCGTTTAGATGAGATTATGAACATGGTAGGTGAGCTTGTCCTGGTTCGAAACAGGTTGGCTACTTTGAAGGCCTCAATGGAAAATGAGGCGGTGGCCCAGGTCGTTGGCAATCTTGATGTTGTGACTTCAGATCTGCAGTTGGCGGT
>JARRJW010000261.1:0-5135 GCA_037388785.1 Gammaproteobacteria bacterium | reverse complement strand
GGCCAATATTTTTGCTCTCTTAGGGATGCACTGATTGTGGCGCCAGGCCCTGATCGCAGGACCGGTTTTCGGGTGACTCAGCAGCGCATTGTGCAGACGGTCAGATGATCGGGCAAATGCCCAGGCGGCAATCAAGATAAAGACCGTTGTCGGCATAACTGGCAGAAACGCACCAATAATGCCAAGCACTAATGCAATGATGCCGATAATGAAGTATCCGGTTTTTAATAATTTCAAGGGATCATCCAGACTGTTTATATAGTATGCTTTCGGCCAGTGATGCCATTTCTTAAGATACAGGATTAACGGAATAAATAAATGTTGGAAACCAGCTTTGATGAATTGTTTTTGGATGCCCGTTTGCTCAGGGCAATCGGCAAGCTGGGTTTTAAACAGCCAACAGAAATCCAGAGCAAGCTGTTACCTCAGGCACTTGATGGTATGGATATTATTGGCAGTGCGCCAACCGGCAGTGGTAAAACCATTGCTTATCTATTGCCTGTTTTGCAGGGACTGTTAACCATTCACAGCAAGAAAAACTGGCCCAAGGCCCTGGTGTTGGTACCGACGCGCGAGTTAGGTAACCAGGTGCGCAAAGTTATAGAGGAACTGACCGAATTTACCCATCTGAATAGCACCGTGCTGATTGGCGGGGTTCATGAATCACTCCAGCAAAAATGGCTGGAAAACCACCCCGACCTGATTGTTGCTACGCCAGGCAGGCTGATTGATCAGTTGGAAAAGAATCAGCTGGATTTGCTTAACGTTGAATACCTGGTGATCGATGAAGCTGACCGCATGCTGGACATGGGGTTTGTCACCGACGTCTCAAGCATTATTACCATGGTGCCTGCAGAGCGTCAGGCAATGCTTTTTTCAGCGACCATGGAAAATCCCCAGGTACTGGATTTTGCCGGTCATATTCTTAATGAACCTGTCAGGGTCGAGGTCGGCCAGGCTCGAAGTATTCCTGCAACAATCAGACAGGTCTGTTACCTGGCAGACAGCCAGGAGCACAAGTTCAATCTTCTAATGACACTTATGCAGCCCTATCAGTCAAGTGCCTATCACAAGGCATCAGACCCGGAGGAGGGTAAGGTACTTCTGTTTGCCAATACGCGCAATGATTCGGAACAGTTGGCAGAACGTCTACATGCCAACGGTATTGCCTGCAGCGTTTTACATGGTGACCTCACCCAAAAGGAGCGCAACCAGAAAGTCAGGCATTTTCAGGGTGGTCGTCTTAGTGTGCTGGTTGCCACGGATGTCGCTGCAAGGGGATTGCATATTGATTCGATTGACAAGGTTATCAATTATGACATGCCGAGGAATGCTGAAATTTATGTACATCGTGCTGGCAGAACAGGCAGGGCTGATCAGATTGGCCAGGTTGTGTCGCTGGTCAGGGATTACGAGGCCAAAACCCTGCAGCGAATAGAGCGTTTTACCCGCCAGCCTATCGAACGTCTGGTCATTGAAGGGTTGGAGCCAACTAATCGTGAACCGGAGTTCAAGCGAAAAAAGAAAAATAAGCAAGCAAAAGAAACGGTTAAAAAGCCTCGCTTAAAAAAGCGTTTAAGAGCGCAAAAAGATAAAGGCAAACCCAAGTTTCCGCTTGGCAAGAAAAAACGCCAGGAAATGAAAAATCAAAAAAATGATTGACAAGCATTTGTGTTGTCGACATTCTTGAACACATGAACAATGCAATCTTAAAACTGATGCGAGTTAACGGTATGGCGATTTGGCGTCATGCCGGTTTATCCGTGTGTCGGTATTTTTGATTTTATCGTTTAAATAATCAGGAATTTCAAAAGGGCCGCGGATCTGAAAAGACCGCGGCCTTTTTATTTATGGGGAAAAGAAAATGTCAGTGCAGGCAGCCTATATCGGTGTCATATTGATCTGGACAACGACACCGTTGGCGATTAAATGGAGTGGTGAAAGTGCAGGCTTTCTGTTCGGTGTAACCGGCAGAATGGTGATTGGAGTTGTGCTGGCAATGATTCTGCTGCATTTACTTGGTAAACGCCTGGTTTGGCATAAAAAAGCCAGGCAGACCTACCTGGCTGGTGGCCTGGGTATTTATGGTGCAATGTTGTTGGTTTACTGGGGCGCGCAGTTTATTCCTTCTGGCTGGGTTTCGGTAATCTTTGGCCTGTCGCCAATTATTACCGGGTTGGCTGTTGTTTGGTGTTGCCGGTCTGGCCATGGTGTTTGCAGAAGGTATCCAGGTATCAACTGAAGTGGTACTGGGTATGAGTGCCGTTGTGTTATCTACCATGGTTCACTCATTCAGTATTGTCTGGGTGAAAAAAATTGCTGCAGCCTTACCGGGTATGACCATAACAACCGGTTCATTGCTGGTGGCGGTCGCGTTGTTTTTATTGACCTGGTTTATCAGTGGTTCACAATGGCCGCAAAATATTGAGATGAGATCAGCCGGTGCCATTATTTATCTAGGCATTATCGGATCGGTGTTAGGTTTTGCCCTGTATTTTTATATATTGACTCACCTGCAGGCGACAAGAGTGTCCTTGATTGCTTTGATTACACCGGTAACGGCATTGATATTGGGAACAATGGTTAACAATGAAGTCATCAGTCTGCAGATCTGGATAGGTGTCAGTGTTATTTTAACCGGGTTAATGCTTTTTCAGTGGGGGCACCGTATGAGGCCGGTGAAAGCCGTTTCCTAGGAAGGTGCTGTCGTCATTTCTTTTTGAGGCCACTGGAAGTTGCTTATCAAAGAACGGCAATTTGCCAGTGGCAATCAAAAATTCAGGTGTTCAGGCTTCTTTTACCCATTCAGACAAAGCGTCGATCAGCTGTTGGGCCTGGTCAGGACTGGATATATTAAATTTGGATTTTTGCTGGTACTCACCATTGCGTTTCTGGTATCGACGAATGGAATACTTGTCCTTGCTGTATTCTTCCTTGCTGCGATTCCATTCGCGATAGCGAAAGATAATGGTTGTCCATGCACCTTTGGAAAGAACTTTTTTGTCCAGTTCATCAACGACATTAATACCGTCTTCCTGATAGGTAATGCTTAATTCTTCGGGTGTGCTAGCCATAATTATCCTTCGAGTTATTAATTTTTAAATGTTGTTTATTCCCGGGCACCATTACTGTGCAGCAAGGTTATCAGGTCCGGGTTTTCAAGTGACAGAGCAACTGCCAGTGGCGTTTTGCCCTCTTTATCGGCCATGTTTACATCCGCACCGTTGGCAATCAGTTGCTTGGCCGTCAATCGCTGCTGGTTTTTAACCGCGATAATCAGAGGTGTCAAGCCGTTGCTGTCGACACTGTTAATCTCTGCACCCTGTCTGCTGAGAAAACGATAAACATCACGGTCATGGTTATTGGCATTGACAGCTTTGAACAGCGACTGGGTGGCATCAAAATGGGCATTAAACTGATTGATCAGCATTTCAGAGAGTTGGATACGGCCGTTCAGGATGGCAACATCCAGTGGCGTCTGGCCAAGCTTGTTAAGCTGATTGACCTGGGCACCATTTTTTAACAGCAGGCGGGCAATGACGATTTTCCCATTTCTGGCTGATTCGTGAAGAGGGGTCTGGCCATCAATATTGATTTGATTAATATCGGTGCCCCAGTGGACGTGACGGTCTACCTGGTCGAGATCGCCGCGTTTGATGGCAACATATAATCCAACAGTGGGTTTATCTGGTTGAGAACATCCCAACAGCAGTCCGGCGAGAATCAAGGATAATAACAGAAGTTTTTTCATAGACTGTCTATGATCGCAAAAAAATGGCCAAAGGACTATGTATAATAGACAGACTTATTTCGCGGAAGTTTGGTTCAGGCTGGTATGCTGAAAAAAATTCTATTAACTGCCCTGGTAATATTGGGCGCGTATCTTTTTATCCGCTGGCGGCAGAAAAGGGCGCCTTTGGTGGTGACCGAAACACAACCGGAAAAACAGGGCACCGCGGTTTATTACCTGGCCGGTGCAGTGATAACGCTGATGATCGTTTCTGCAGTTATCTGGTTTTACTATACTTTGAACTGATCAACCCGTTCGCTCAAGCGCATCGACAGACGCATCATTTCCTGGCTGGATTCATGAAAACATAATCCAGCAGTTATTATTCAGCGTTAACAGCTATGATAGATTGTTGTTTTTGTTGATTTAACAATGTCAGAGACCAAAGTTAAAGGCAACAGATAAACGCAAGTCGTCACTTTGGTTTATTTCCACTTCATGGGGAACCTCTGGTCCAAAAAGGATGACCTGACCGGCTACAGGTTTGATGTGTATAACCTCGTTATGGTCGTGAATCAGCAGGTCCCCGCTACCTTCGGGTGCGTTGATGTAATAAACCGCAGAAAGCTTTTCTTCATACTCCTCATGAGTATGCAGACTGGTATCATGACCGGGTTGCATGGCATTGAACCAGAAGCCGCATTTGAGCCGGTCGATATCCTCATCCAGAATTTGCCTGGCATAATGCCTGACCATGTTCGTCACCGGGGCTAAACCGGGTACTTTTTCAACCTCGATATAGGTATTTTCAAAACGTCCGTTAAAGAAATGCGTTTGCCGACAGTTTCCGGCATCAACGGCCTGCTGATATTCTCTGGTCAGGGACTGGTTTATCGGTTCGGGTTCTAAAAGACCGCCTCGGTAGACAGGGCGAACAAAGGATAACTCACTGAACTTGTGGCTGGAATCGGGCATGAATAAAAAAGCATCCCGAGGGATGCTTTAAGCGAAGCAAGTAAGAATGGCTTTAGCCGCCAATATTGGCACTGAGGTAAGCATCAACTTTTTCTGCGTTAACCTGGCCACCCTGGGCAGTGGCTGCAAGTTCAGGTTCAGTCTGAAACAGTTCGACAACACGACTGGCTGTTTCTTCAGCCTGTTGGGCATCCTGGATTGATGTTTCCTGGGTCGTGCCTGAAGCAGAAACAGGATCACTGGAAATGGATACAGTATCCTCGCTGGCATTGACCTGGGAGCTTTCCTGCTGCTCAACCTCGTTTTGCTGCAGGTTTTCCTGCTCGTTGATACCGGAATTCTGAAGTATATTCGAAGAAGATACGCTGTTAATTTCCATGACAATACCTAAAAATTTTTCAATAGTGACTTATTATTATAGCCAATCATG
>JARRJW010000260.1:0-3519 GCA_037388785.1 Gammaproteobacteria bacterium | reverse complement strand
GCACTATGTGCTCGTTGATCTTGTAACGCTCTTCCTGTGAAAGTGTGCCGCGACTGACCGACAGGTTATAAACTTCGCCCTTGTTATAAAGTAGTTCGGGCACATCCAGCTTGAAGCCCCAGGGATTGTCCTCAGGCATTTTATCCTTTTCACTACGAGTAAATTCATGTTCTGGTTTGTCTGCCAATAAGGGTTCTGTCACGGGTAGGTCCGGTTCAGGCTGCACCGCTTTACGCTGCAGTTCCTCGTGCGAGATACCAATACGGTCACTCAGTGTTCGTACCCAGGTTTTCTCTGCAATTCCTTTTAATCGCTCAATACGCTCAGGCGCCATGAACTCGCCACCTTCGTTACATTCGGCAATAAAGGCATAGTCGTCATCTATCTGATGAATTTGCTCATCCAACTGTTTTTTCAGTGACGCGGCATCGCCGCCTTCTGCAATACCCTGCCAGTAGGTTATCTCTGCATCCCTTTTTAACACCTCAAATCGCATCCGCACTTCATGAATACGGTCATACAATGTTTCCAGCTTGGTGGCCTTGTCAACGACGTATTCCGGAGTAGTCACCTTGCCACAGTCATGCAACCAGGAGGCCACGTGAATGGCTTCCCATTCATCATCCCTGATTTTGAAATCACTGAACTCGTCATTGTCATCATTGGCGGCCTTTGCAAGCATCTTGGTAAGTTCAGGGACACGGGCACAGTGACCGCCGGTATAGGGGCTCTTGGCATCAATGGCACCCGCAATCAGTTTAACAAACGCTTCAAACAGTGCTTTCTGTGCCTGAATTAATTCTCTGGTTTCCAGTGATACTGCCGATAAAGCCGCCAGTGCAGTGATGAAATCAACCAGGCCGGTTTCATAGGGTTTGTCTGATATCAGCAATATGGCACCCGTCAAGTTTTTTTGGCGGTTAGCCAGCGGAATAGCCAGGGCATACATTTCCTGATGATCAAGTGCAAGATCATTTAAATCGCTTGTATCAAGATCAGAAGCCATGATCTGGTCAGTACTGACTTGCAAAGAAGTCACCGCATACTCAAGAATTTTAGGTAACTTGTTAATGGAAGCTTCAACCTTTCTTGAGGTATGGTGTTCATTGATCACATGAAGGACCAGGTCATTATCAGAATTGGTCAGGTACAGGGCACCACTGCCGGCATTGGCAGCCGCCAGGGTTTCCTTAAGCAAGGTAGACAACAGGTGTTCAAAGTTTTCTTCCGAGGCAACAGCCATATTAATCTCAATGAAGCGATTAATGGTTTTCTTGACCAGTTCAATGGACTCTTCCAGTTCACTGATCTCCGTGATCATCGAACCGGAAGATGGAGATTTTGTAAAATCAAACCGGCGTATCGCATTCGCCTCATCATTGATGTGTTCCAGAGGACGTGCAAATAACCTGGAAATCCATAACGCCAGCGGCAGCATCAGAATAATGAAGAACACCGAGATCATAACCACGTTGTTCCGAATCGAATTGACCTCTGCGTACAGTTCACTTTCCGGCACAATAATGCTGAGATAGATCGGTGGACCGAATTCAGTTGATAACTGCTTCAGTGTTCCTAGCCAGTGCTCACCGTCGACAGTGAAGCTCCAGTCCTCCTCACCACTGTTCGCCACACGGCTCCAGTTTTCCTGTACAACTGATAATTCAGGAAAACCAAGATCTGCATGATTCGCCTGCCGCTGGCCTTTTTTATCCTCAAGATCAACAACCAGTCTTGATTGATCTTTAAAGGCCATTAACTGTCCCTTGCTGTCAAACATTGTTATTTGTGTACTTGGCGTAATGTTTATTCGAACGAGTTCCTCGGATAATTTATCCAGGTAAACGTCGGCACCGATGACAACCTCGTTAAATCGGGTATAGCCCTGTTTAAGCAGTTCCAGTCTTTCCTGTTCAGGCAGAAGATTCCTGCGCGCAAAGGTCACGCCCGGCACCTGGTCTGATGCCATCCAGTAAGGGTCAGTCACGATCGGTTCACTCACATCCAACGCCTGCTTGTACCAGGGTCTACTGCGTGGATCATAGGTGGTGCGGTTGCTGGTTTGTCCGATTATGCGGAAATCCTTGTCCAGATAGAACACTGACATGACACGGCTGCCAGACTCGTTGCGCATCGCACTACGGACAATCCAGCGTCCTTCACTGGCGTATTCTTCCGGGATGTTATTCCCCGACTTTCTGCGCAGCATAAAAAAATCACCGTTGTTATAACCGGCATAGATAGACATGACATGATCGACCGAAACCAGTGCCTCGGCAAGAAACGGCACGGAGATCATACGGTCTTCTAATGTGGATGCCTTGGCCAGTGATTGTGCACCAACCTGACGGGAAGTCAGATTTATGATTGCAAGGGGCCCCGTCATCAATCTGCTGACCTTGGAATTAACTTCACGAATCGACAGATCCTTTACCTGGTCAGCCTGTTCCTGTGCCATCTTTTTACTGCCGTGGTAGGTAAAAACCGCCAGAATCAAGCAAGATAAAAACACCACACCCGCAAGCAAGGTTGAGATGTGAACATTGAATTTAAATGGTTTGAAATGTAAGTCTGTCATGAAGGCTTTCCGCCGTTTATAAAGGGACTCCAGGGCTCTGGTGGCACCAGGCCATCACTTTGCCAGACAACTTCAAATTGCCTGTCGGGTTTGATTCTGCCAAGCATTGCAGGTTTGTGCAGATGATGGTTGTTTTCATCCATTTTCAGCCGATAACCGGATAAGCCGTCAATTTCTTGTCCGGCCATAGCCGTTTTTACCCTGTCGACAACAAAATAACCGGCATTTTCAAACACCTCTATCCACAGGTGAATGCCGAGATAGGTGGCTTCCATTGGGTCGTTGACGATAGCAAAGTCCTGGCGAACACCCAGGCGATCCCGCAGGAAAAGTCGCCAGTTCTCAATAAAGTTCTGTTAATTCCGCCTCACCGATGGAAAACGCCAGCACCGGCAGTTGCTCTGAACTAAGACCAGCACCGTATAATTGCTCATAAAATGCCAGATTGGAATCACCGTTGATGGTAGATACCACGAGCGTTTTTTCAGCTTGTGAGAAGTCCTTGATACGCGCAATGATGTCCCCGTAGTGCTGAAAAGAAAATGGCGTGTATTCTTCCAGGATATCCTTGTCATTGATGCCATTTTGATTCAGAAAACCCCTGAGAATTTTATTCGCTGTACGTGGGTAGACATAGTCAGTGCCTAGCAGCACAAAACGTTTGTAGCCTAATTCTTCGAGGAAGTATCGTACTGACGGGATAGCCTGCTGATTGGGGGTGGCGCCGGTATAGAAAATGTTGTCTGACTGCTCCTGCCCCTCGTATTGCACAGGATAAAAAAGCAGGCCGTTACGTTCTTCAACAATCGGTAAAACACGTTTACGCGAAACCGATGTCCAGCAGCCAAATATGGCAGCCGTATCGTATTTCTCAAGCAGCATATCAGCCTTGGCGGCAAAAGCATCCCAGTTCGATGCCGGGTCAAGCACAACCGGATCCA
>JARRJW010000259.1:0-2977 GCA_037388785.1 Gammaproteobacteria bacterium | reverse complement strand
CTGGCAAGACAATTTTTGCCGGTATGGAATTTATTATTAACGAGTCAGTTCTGGAGCAGATCTACCAGGCTGAAAAAATCATTCAGTTGGGTGGTAAATTACAGAAATCATCGCAGCAGATGACGATGCAGGCCATGAACTACTTGGCCAACAAGCCAACAGACAGCGCTACTTATGAAAGGGATCTCAAGCTTTACTATCAAGACCTGATTGCTCACATTGATACCTACGACATGATTGATAATGCTTTCATGTCGAGTCGTTTTAGCCCGGAAATGACCGGCATGGACGATATGATGGAAACCACCCTGAGTCCGGAGGTGGAAACTGCTGTAAAAGATCTTCATAAAACCTGGAATAAATGGCGCAAGCTGCTGATTGAAAAGCTCGGTGGTGAACCCTCCATGCCCAGGCTGAACCTGGCGGCCAAATATATTGATCAAAATGGCAAGGAACTCAGCGAGGCCTCAGACAGGCTTTTGCTGAAACTTTCGGAACATGCCTATTCCCGCAAGCAGCAGTTGCAGCAGTTTAACCAATATGTGCTGATTTTTACCGTGATTACCGCGCTGGTGATTAGTTTCTGGTTTTATCGGCGTGTTATCCGGTCACTGACTGAAACCGGTAAAGGCATGGAATTAATTGCGCTGGGTGATTTTCGACATCGTCTGCCGGTAACCGGCAATGATGAAATCAGCCAGATGAATGACCGTTTCAATTATCTCAATCAGCAATTACAGATGCTTTTCCAGTTGATGGCAAGGCTCTACGATGGCAGTAACCTGGATGAATCGCTGAAGTTTATTTCGGAAGAGTTTTCCACGATTTTGCCAATAGACTGGATTGGCGTGCTTTTAGTAACCGGGGACTCAAAAATTCAACTGGAACGTGGCTACTATGAAGGCCACCCTGAAAATTTTGGCTCAATTCGATTTGACCTTGAAGGCACATTACTCAAACAGTCGCTGGATACTGGCAGTCCCTTGCATATAGAAGATATTGAAGCCAGGCTGGCATCAAATCAACAATACAGGTTTCTGAATATACTGATCAGCAAATCCTGCAGAGAAGCCATTTTCCTGCCCTTGGTTCACTCTGAAACCCTGCAGGGTGTATTGGTTTTTGCTTCGAAGCAATCTCATAGTTATACCCCTGAACATATGACACTGCTCAAAAATCTTTCAATGCTGATTACCTTGAGCTTTAGTCAGACTGTAAAGTTGGCAGATTATCAGCATCTTGCTGCTATTGGACGCTTTGCCACCGGCATTGCCCATGAAATCCGCAGCCCTCTGGCTACGATAAACATGGCAATTGATTATTTCAGAAACTCGACAGAGGTCAGTGATGCTGTCAGAAAACGGGCTCTACTGGCCAGCGATGAAGCCGAGAGAGTCAAGCATCTCATGGAAGAAATTCTGCTTTACGCTAAACCGTTAAGCCTGCAAACCCACAAACATGATCTGAAAGAGCTCACTGATTATTCAATGTCGCTGGTTAAAACAGACTTTGAGGCAAAACATTTGCATTTTGAAGTACTGACAGGTGATCAACATACCCTGGTAATGGTCGATAGAGACAAGCTTATCCAGGTCATTATCAACCTGTTGCAAAATGCCATACAGGCGTCAAATCATGGCGGGACGGTTGTGGTGATTTTGAGTCGCGACCCGGTAACTGGTTGGTTGATATTTGAAATTAACAACCGGGGTGAGGGGATTTCGCAGGAATCACTCGAGAAAGTGTTTGAACCTTTTTATACAACACGTGCACATGGTACCGGGCTTGGACTGAATATTGTAAAAAGGATTGTCGAAGCGCATGGCGGTGAGATTAAGGCAAGTTCCGATGAAAACACCGGAACTACGATAAAATTGAGCCTGCCATCAGCCTGAAATGAATCAGGCAGCTTTCTGTTGTTTCAATAGACGATGCTTGTCGGCAGAGTTTTTTGATTGACCCTTGTCGACAAGTTCCTGCAGCGTGATATCGCCAAGAAAATCAAAAATCTGTTTGCTAAGATCATCCCATAGGCTGTGGGTCAGGCAACGTTGACCTGCATGGCAGTTTTGCTCACCACGGCAACGGGTAAATTCAACCCATTCATCAACAGCACAAATGATGTTGGCAATAGATATCTCAGCTGCCGGTTTTCCCAGAAAATACCCACCACCGGGGCCTCGGACACCTTTTACCAATCCCTTTGATCGCAGCGATGCAAATAACTGCTCCAGGTAGGAGAGGGATATCCCCTGATTTTCAGAAATATCGGCCAAAGTGACCGGGTTTTCTGAATTATGCAGGGCAAGATCCAACATGGCTGTTACTGCGTAGCGTCCTTTGGTTGAAAGTCTCATATAGATGTAACCTCATTCAAAATACGATGGCCAAATTAATAACCTAGTAAAACACTCAGGAATAAGATTAGCACTAAGCTTCAGGCTTTGACAACAGTAATTTGCTGTTTTAGTTGAAACTTGGGATTTTTGTTAGTTTTTGAGAATTCGATTTTGAGGCGGGAAATTGATGATTTTGATGCTTGCAATAATTTAACCACTTATAGATAAACAGGTTTATTTTCCACTTAATCAGCAATCCAGGGTGAGAATAACTGTTAAGTACAGTAAATGAAGACTGTTTTAAATCAATAACTTCCACTTGGCGTGAATCGTGATACACCCTGAGCACCACATCCGGGTCCGGGGATTGAGTATTATCGAAAAAGTAGGTGAGATGGATCAGCGTGGTATAACGTGACTGCTCCAAAACTTCCAGGTGCAGGTCCTGATGGCTGGGTTGAGCTGATATAAACTTGCCCTGCAGATGTTGAATATCCGGAGCCAGATCATGAATCAGGCGATAATTTTCCTCGCAGAGGTCCATTAACTGGCCGACACTGGGCTTAAACTTCAAAGTTTCATCCAGCGCCCATGGGTAACAGTGATATTGCATAATGCAGACCAGCTTAATGAAAAAA
>JARRJW010000258.1:0-2979 GCA_037388785.1 Gammaproteobacteria bacterium | reverse complement strand
ATATTCATGTCTTATCAGGTTGCAACAACCTGCACTTATCAAATTCCAGCCGATTAACATTTTGTTAAGAATCTGGATTAAACGAGGATAAAATGCCGAAAGAAACGAAAAAACTTGCCAGTGTAGAATCCAATACAGAAATTCCTGTTTTACCGTTGCGTGATGTTGTCGTTTACCCACACATGGTAATCCCTCTTTTCGTTGGCAGAGACAAATCTATCAAGGCTCTTGATGCTGTCATGCAGGACAGTAAGCAGATCTTACTGGTAGCGCAGAAAAGTGCCGAGGTTGATGAGCCTGATATTGCTGATCTCTATGAGGTTGGCACATTGGCCAGTATTCTGCAGTTGTTAAAACTGCCTGATGGTACCGTCAAGGTGCTGGTGGAAGGTGGTTCCCGGGCCAAGATCCAGTCAATCACATCAAATGATGATTATTTCTCGGCTACCATCGACCAGATGGAAGACAAGTTTGAACTGGATGATAAAGAAGCTGAAGTTTTGATGCGTTCAGCCACATCCCTATTTGATCAATACGTCAAACTGAATAAGAAGGTGCCGCCCGAAGTACTGACTTCGCTGAGCAGCATCGATGATCCTGGTCGCCTGGCCGATACCATGGCGGCCCATATGTCTCTTCAGCTTGATGAAAAACAGAATGTGCTGGAGATGGCCGACGTCAGTGACCGTCTTGAACACCTGATGGTGCTCATGGAAGGCGAGAATGACATTCTGCAGATGGAAAAACGCATCCGTGGTCGTGTTAAGCGCCAGATGGAAAAAAATCAGCGTGAGTATTATCTGAACGAGCAGATGAAAGCTATTCAGAAAGAACTGGGTGAAATGGAAGATGCGCCCAACGAAATCGAGGAACTGACTGAAAAAATTGAAAAAGCCGGTATGCCCAAGGATGCCAAGAGCAAGGCAGTTGCCGAGCTGAACAAGTTAAAACTGATGTCACCGATGTCAGCCGAGGCAACCGTCGTCAGGAATTATATCGATGCCCTGGTCGGTGTGCCCTGGAAAAAACGTACCAAGATCCGTAACGATATCAATGCTGCCGAAGAGGTATTGGAAGCCGATCACTATGGACTGGAAAAAGTTAAAGAACGCATTCTCGAATACCTCGCGGTACAACAGAGGGTGCGCAAGCTCAAGGGTCCGATTTTATGTCTGGTGGGACCTCCTGGTGTTGGTAAGACTTCCCTGGGGCACTCGATTGCCAAGGCGACCAACCGTAAATTTATCCGTATGGCATTAGGTGGCGTCCGTGACGAAGCTGAGATTCGTGGTCATCGCAAAACCTATATCGGTGCCATGCCCGGTAAAATTGTTCAGAACCTGACCAAGGCTGGAACGCGTAACCCCTTGTTCCTGCTTGATGAAATCGACAAGATGGCTATGGATTTCAGGGGCGATCCGGCTTCTGCATTACTTGAAGTTCTCGATCCTGAGCAGAACCATACCTTCAACGACCACTACCTCGAGGTTGATTTTGATCTTTCCGAGGTGATGTTCGTGGCAACGGCCAATACTCTCAATATTCCACCGGCATTGCTGGACAGGATGGAAGTGATAAGACTGTCGGGCTATACCGAGGATGAGAAAGTCAATATTGCCCAGCGTTACTTGATTCCCAAGCAAATGGAAAATAACGGCCTGAAAGAGAAAGAATTAAAAATCTCCGAGTCCGTATTACGCGATATCGTGCGTTATTACACCCGTGAAGCCGGGGTACGTAACCTGGAACGCGAAATTGCCAAGATCTGTCGTAAAGTGGTTAAGGAAGTATTGCTTAAGCCACGCGCCAGTGCTGTTCAGGTGTCTTCCAAAGTGCTGGAAAAATACCTGGGTGTTAAACGTTTCCGCTATGGTGAAGCTGATGACTATGATCAGGTTGGCCAGGTGACTGGACTTGCCTGGACCGAAGTGGGTGGCGAGTTACTGCGAATCGAAGCTGCCCTGGCTCCCGGTAAAGGACGTTTGACCCAGACCGGTCAGCTTGGTGATGTGATGAAAGAATCAATCCAGGCAGCCATGACAGTGGTACGAAGCAGGGCAGAGGCATTAGGTCTGGACCCTGACTTTAACCAGGAAACTGATATTCACGTGCATGTCCCCGAAGGTGCTACACCCAAGGATGGACCAAGTGCCGGTATCGGCATGTGTACTACCCTGGTTTCAGCATTGACCGCGATTCCTGTTAAAGCTGATGTCGCCATGACCGGTGAAATCACGCTAAGAGGTGAGGTGCTGCCAATTGGTGGGCTCAAGGAAAAGCTGTTGGCTGCTCACAGGGGTGGCATCAAGACTGTCATTATTCCTGAAGAAAATGAACGTGACCTCGTTGATATTCCGAAAAATATCAAGGAAAACCTGGAAATCAAGCCGGTGCGCTGGATTGATGAGGTACTTGAATTGGCATTGACCCATATGCCTGAGCCGCGTAAGGCTAAGGCTTCAGCATCGACTGCAAAAAAGCCTAAGACCACACGCAAGAAAGCCAGAAGTGTAGTCAGGCACTAGTTTTACTGGTTAAGCCGTTAAATAATCATTGATATCGACCTCATCGATTTGCGATGGGTCGAGAAATCTCTCGGCGTATTGCTGGTAAACACCACTGTTTAAAAACAACCTGAACAGATCTTCATCAATATGCTTGTCCTTCACCATGAAGGACATGATCTTGAGTGATTCGGTGAGTGTTTTCGCCTTTTTGTAAGGACGATCACTGGCTGTAAGTGCTTCATAAATATCTGCGATGGCCATTATCCGCGCCGGCAGCGAAAGTTCATTCTTGGACAGGCCCAGAGGGTAGCCGGTACCATCCATTTTTTCATGGTGACCACCCGCATACTCAGTCACCCGGGCAAGACTTTCCGGGAAAGGACCATCGGGGCCCACTCCTCGGGCGCAAATCTCAGTCGACTCGACCGACGTCAACGAGAAGCCGGCATCGACCGGCTCGCCGAACACATGC
>JARRJW010000257.1:0-2991 GCA_037388785.1 Gammaproteobacteria bacterium | reverse complement strand
CTCAGTATTTGCGCGCAATCCTCCAAATGCATTGATTTCAGTCTATCAAAACCTGGCGGATGCAGCCGGTAGTGGTGATGCCGCACTGCAAATGAATCAGGTGAATAATGCCATCGATACCAGTCAACTGCGCATACTCTTACAGAGCGAACCCATGGCTCATCTGCCCTGGGCAATCAGTGATAGAATCGACCGAGAACAGTTCGATGAGATAAAATCAGCACTAGTAAACCTGGATCAAAGCCCTGAAGGTGTCGAAGTATTAAAGATGGCCAACCTGACCAATATCATTAGTGCAGATAATGATGACTACGCATACGCATTAGAAATTATCCAGGAAATTTATGGTGAAACTCTAGGAATCAATTAATTCTGACATGGACCGTAAAACTATAAAAATTTCCAGCCTGGGTTCTCAGTTTGGCCTGCTGATGACGCTGATACTTGTACTCTCCATGTCGGCTAATGCCTGGCTGACCTATCTGGATAATGTGCGGATTGCCGATAAAACCATTGAAACCCGGCTTGACTCACTTGCACAGTTATTCATTGGCACAACGATCGAATCCCTGCTGATTAACGATTTTATTACCATCAACCAGAACCTTACCACAGTAGCCAATCAATCTAATATTGTCTTCACGCGCCTGTTGGACAAGAACAAAAAAGTCATCGACATTGTTGTCAATGAAAGCAGCGAGCTTTATCAGTCAACGATTGAAAATAATGAATCCATCGTCAAAGAGGATTTTATCAATAGCCTGCAAAATGATAGCCGCGTTGTTTATCGCACTTATCCGGTAACCTTCAGAGGACTGGATATTGCTGCATTTACCATAGGCATCGACCGCAGGACCTTTGATGCTGAAGCAGCAAATCATTTATTCAATAACCTGCTGCTGACATTCCTGATTGCAATATTGGCCGGCATATCCATTTATGCCATTTTCAACCAACGTGTTTTGAAGCCCATTCAACTGTTAAAACAGGCCGCTTACAAAATTGCAAATTTCAATCTTGATAAAAAAATCACTATTCGGGGGCACAATGAATTAAGTGATCTGGGTGATTCTTTTAACAAGATGACTCAGCAACTCTCAGATGCGTTGTCAGATAAACAGGAAGCCCTGATTGAACTGGGTAAATTGAATGAAACCCTTGAAGAACGTATTCACAAACGTACCCGTGAATTACAGCGATTAAACAGCCAGATAACTCACCAGGCACTTCACGATCCTTTAACCCTGTTACCCAATCGCTCACTTATCATGGAGCGTTTACGTCAGGCAATACGTTATGCCCATCGCAAAAACATCACCATGGCAGTTTTCATGCTCGACCTGAACCGCTTCAAGGAAGTCAATGATACGCTGGGCCATCCTGTAGGTGACAAAGTGCTGATTGAAGTTGCCAACAGAATTCCGAATATATTACGTGAATCGGATACCATCGGCCGTCTAGGTGGCGATGAATTTGTCATCCTATTGCCTGAAACCGACCTTGAGGATGCAAAAACGGTTGCCGAAAAAGTGCTTGAACAGTTCAGCATCGATTTTAAAGTGTCAGAACACAGCTTGTCGGTAGGGACCAGTATCGGTATTGCCCTGTACCCGGAGCATGGTGACAGTGCTGACATACTCGTTCAAAAAGCCGATATCGCCCTGTATGTCGCTAAAAGAAACAATGAAAAGTCCATGGCGATTTACAGTGAGGCTGAGGATAAACACAGTCTTTCACGTTTACTGCTGATCACAGACCTGAAGGAAGCCATTGAGAATAACGGCCTCACGCTTGTCTATCAGCCGCAGGTCGACATAGAAAGCAAATCCGTTTGTGCAGTCGAAGCGCTATGCCGTTGGCAGCATCCGACTTACGGTTTCATTCCTCCCGATGAATTCATTAGTATGGCAGAAGATGCTGGCTTGATTAAATCGCTGACCTGTTATGTCCTGGAAAAAGTGGCCCAGCAAATTGTTGCATGGCAAAAACAGTCACTTGATATTCGTGTCGCTGTTAACCTTTCCATGGGCAACCTGATGGATTTAAGCCTGCTTGAAAAAATATCGGATCTACTTCAAGAGTACGACATCCCGAGTACACAGATAAAGCTTGAAATTACTGAAAGTATGATCATGTCTGATCCTGAAAAAGTTGAGGAACTGCTGTCCTCAGAAGTTTTCAAGCATATGAATGTTTCCATTGATGACTTTGGCACCGGCTATTCATCATTAAGTCATCTGAAACGTTTACCAGTCAATGAATTGAAGATCGATAAAAGTTTTGTCATTAATATGCTTGAGGATCATGAAGACATTTCCATTGTCAGCACCATTATTCAACTTGCCCAGAACCTCGGTTTGAATATTGTCGCTGAAGGCGTGGAAGAACTTGACATAGTGCGGGTTTTATCCAGTATGGGCTGCCATATTGTGCAGGGCTATTACTATGCCAAGCCAACAGCTGCAAATGAATTAATCAGTGTTATTGATCAGATCCATCAAAAACTCGAGACAGACTGGAGTGCGTGAATTAAAGGCCGGCTAAGACTTGGCCTGACAAAAGACAGCGAATTTATCACTGTCTTGAATTCAGAAAGAATTAATGGGTTGAACGCCTGATACGCTGGGCAACTTCATCGGACATTTTCTGCTCCAAAGCTTCCTGCTGTTTATGCTCATCAGCAATCATACGACCCATCGCCTTATCCATACTCTGGGTACGAATATGTTTTTCGGTCCATTCCTGCTTATGTACATAGGATGTCTGCTTGCTTTTCCTAACCACTTCTTCCTGTTCAGAAATTGCCTGTTCAAGTTTGCGGAGAAATGCCTGATATTCCCTCAGTTGTCCCGCACTTATACCGGAACTGGCACTTTGCTGAAATTTGGACAGGTACTCAGCATGGTACTGGCGCAGGCTTTCCAGCTTGCTTTCCTGCTCGTGCTGTTCTTTCTGGGATAACCCAAATTTGCGAGCTGCACTGGCTTCGCG
>JARRJW010000256.1:0-3029 GCA_037388785.1 Gammaproteobacteria bacterium | reverse complement strand
GGACAGGTTTTCAGAAGTCCGTTGGTCTGATTCATTGGGAAACGTACTTTGGGAACTTCGGCTTGGGGCATTGGTAAAAGCGCCTTTGGATTTCGCCTGAAATTCGCCCTGCTGGTTTCAATTACCAGCTACCCTTTCAATTACCCCCACCAGTTCGAAACTCTCGCTCTCTGGCCGACTCTGCCCCACTCTGTGACATTTGTAGATTAGGCATGGCCAAGGGGTTGGCGTGGGGAAAACCACTGGGAGAATGGCTAAGGAAGACAAAGTGTAGCTAGCTAAGACCTAACCATCCTAAAATAAATCAACATTTAGCTAGGAAAGGTATCTACATGAAAAATACTTATGTTATCGGCCAGATAACAATAAAAGATGTCGAAAAATGGGAACAATATCGAGATCAGGTCCCCTCTACACTGAAGACATGGAATGCAGAAATAATGTTCCGAGGTAAATTGAAATCAGTGCTTTCTGGAAATCACTCACACAGCGATACTGTTGTAATTCGCTTTCCAAATATTGAGCAAGCAATTCTCTGGTTTGAATCACCCCAGTATCAAGCATTAATACCACTCAGGGATGAAGCAGCAGATGTAGATTTGCTCGCGTTTGAAGAATAGTTTCTCTACCTCATCGCACTCGTGACTCTGAAGGTCTCATGGACAATCGGCTCTTGATCTCCACTGCCCATTACCTTGGACATGCCCTGCCCGGGATTTCGGCAGAGAATGAGCCTCTGGGTGACTCTTCTCACCTGGCCGACTGAGTGACAAATTCTGAATATCCTTCGGAAACTAGCTTGTCCTTAGGTATAAATCGTAGCGAAGCAGAATTGATACAGTATCGAAGACCAGTCGGCTCAGGGCCGTCATTAAAAACATGGCCCAGATGAGAGTCTCCATATCTTGAGCGTACCTCGGTTCGCTTCATTCCCCAGGCCCAATCTGTTTTTTCTACGATATGATTGTCGATTAAGGGGCGTGTGAAACTTGGCCACCCAGTGCCTGACTTGAATTTATCATGGGAGCTAAATAGAGGCTCACCGCTGACGATATCCACATAGATACCTTCCTCCTTGTGGTTCCAGTATTCATTATTAAAAGCACGTTCAGTACCTTCATGTTGTGTAACCTTATATTGCAAAGGTGTCAGTTTATTTTTTAAAATTTCGTCAGAAGGCTTGCTCCATTTAGCATCATTCAAAATAAGCGGATCTGACTGAGTTTCAGTGGCTTTAAGCTCATTAGCATTGGCAAAATGGTTGAACGTTACAGGCAAACCCGCACCCATCACAGTCACTAGCCCAAAAGCCATATAGTAATTGCGCCTTTTGATTTTATTCATAAAAATACTCGGAAAATAATTTCATCTGCTAATTAGACCTGCTGATACAATTTTTTATTACAGAAACATTTTTCGGGACTTGAAATAGTTTGGGCAACTGCCTAAAAAAAGCATAAAGAGCTAGGTGTCGTATAAAAACTGTACACTTCCTTGAGTTTTCAACTAAGCGGACGGTTATAGAAATTTATTTCTGAAAGGGTGACTGACAAAAAATGCTATTCCAGTCTATTCAACTCTGCCATTTAAATCCTTTTTAGTGATAACCAAGCCTTTAAATCGCATTGCATCATCAAAAGGATTAGGCAATAGAAAGTGGACTTATAATTAAGGTGTTCTATATTGTTGTTTTATAGAGATAATTCTATTTTTTAACAGAATGTAGGTTTGGGTTGTTATAGTGATAAAAATCAACAATTTATTTATTGTAATTGTTTTTCTGCTTACCAGTAGTTTATCTTGGGCAGATTCTGATGAAAATACCAGCTATTGGGTTCAAGTATTTGCTGCAAAGAATAAGCAGTCTATAGACCGATTTATCAAGATTCACCCTAAAATAAGTTGGGACAATGTAATTAAGGAAGACAAATTGTATAAGGTTTTGATAGGCCCGTTCCAAACTCACACTCATGCTAATATTGGCGTTACAGCATTTTCTCAGTACGAAGATGCGTTTATTAAATCCTACAACCCAAATAGTGGGACGCAACACAATCACTATTTAGCTACCTTAATTGAAGAAGCAAATAAAAGAACCGCACTCGGACTCTTTAGTATTTATCGTAGATATTAAATCTGATTTGTATCTTCTTTTATCATAAGCAGATATTGAGAACCATTATTATCATCGACTGCTGTTTGCTGTTTGCAGCTGTTCCGCTTTGCTACCAGGAGACCTTAACGAAATCCTTATATTAGTGAAATATAGAGGCCCGAGAAGTGTATAAAATTGTCTGTCAAGTTGAGCACATACACCGATAATGTGCAGGCGTTACAGTGAAAATTAGAGAAAGTTGTAATTAAGTTTTTTCCTAGATCTTTTTTTAGAAAATATACTCTTAATCTTCCAGTTTTCGCATATTCTTTGGTAGCAAATTAAAATCAACTAAAGCTGTAATGAAAGCCTTGACGAAAGTAGCTTCATTTTCATGCATCATTTTGTAATATTGGATTTTCATGGTCATTGCACTGCCAGCAACAATGCCAGCAAAAGCCAAAATTGATCCAATCGAAAGAGTAGAAAAACCTGTGATCGCTTGACCTATGGTACAGCCGAGCGCCAGAATTCCACCAACACCCATTAAATGCCACCAATGAGATGATTGATAAAATCTTTCACATCAGCGAACCATTCAATGCGAAAACTTCGGCTTACAAGTGACCAGGTCAGCGAACCGAGAATAACGCCAATAACCGCAACCACACCAAACGTAAGCAGGGTTTGTTCAAAGCCATTGATGCCATAACGCAAAGTCTGACCAATTGGATTAATAAAGGTATACGATTGCACCGCAATGTCCCTTGGACGTGTTTCCGGTCCGTCTTCCATCATGTCCCAGTTGCTGGTACTGGCGTAGGAAGCCCAACTCATGTTTTCGCCATCTGCATCGATAGTGACCAGGTTTGAAGTGGCATACCAGGCAATGATCACCGCCAGTCCAATGACAATACCGCTCAGATTATTATCC
>JARRJW010000255.1:0-3029 GCA_037388785.1 Gammaproteobacteria bacterium | reverse complement strand
CTATACATCGTTTCAGCGCCTTCCGGCGCCGGTAAAACCAGTCTGTTGACTGAGCTTGTGCCACTTGATGAACAATTGAAATTATCCGTTTCACATACAACCCGGGCGCCAAGGCCGGGAGAACAGGATGGCATTCACTATCATTTTGTTTCTGTCGAAGAATTTGAAGCTGAGGTCGAAAAAGGGGCTTTTATCGAATCTGCCAATGTCTTTGGTAATTATTACGGCACTTCTGAGCAGAGTATCCGCAACCAGTTAGCCGAGGGCTTCGACGTAATTCTGGAGATTGACTGGCAGGGCGCGCGCCAGGTACGCGAGCGGGTGGAACAGTCAGTCAGTATCTTTATCCTGCCACCGTCGGTCGAGACGTTGCGCAAAAGACTGAGTCAGCGCGGTCAGGATGACGAGCAGACCATCGAGCGCCGTATGAAACAGGCGACTGATGAAATGTCACATTACCCGGAATATGACTATCTGGTATTCAACGATGATTTTAAAGAGGCCCTTGACCAGTTGGCAGCCATTTTCAAGGCGAATCGTCAAAAAATTGCGTTAATTACAGCCAGGGAACAAGAAAAACTCGGGGCACTGTTGGCGTAAGGCCCTGTTTATCGTAGAATTCACGCCCTCGACAGAGTTGAGGCCTAAACAGGCTGGCATTTACAAGCGTTACAGGAAACCTAATTTATGGCACGCGTTACCATTGAAGATTGTCTAGAACACGTTGATAACCGTTTTGAACTGGTGCTGTTGGCTACCAAACGAGCCCGGCAACTGGTTAACGGTGTTGAACCGCTTGTCCCCTGGGAAAATGACAAGGCTACCGTAGTTGCACTGCGAGAAATTGCCGAAGGCCTAATCACCAAACACACCGTTGAAGAGCCTGAAGAAGAAGTGGTTTCTGTCGATGACGAACTGGCTGCCGCACTGGAAGCCGATTTGGGTGCTGATAGCGCTGCTTCTGCCCGGGAATAAGCAAACCCTTCTTTTCCCTTTGTAAATCTGGTTGACTTTTACTGTGGCTGTGACATAAACGGAGTCATAGTTTTCAATGGTGTCAAGAGGTTAGGGTTTACAGGGTGTCATCAGCAGCTACGGATCAATCTGTTTCTGCCAGCATTGCAGAGCAACAGGTTACGGAGGGCAAACCCCGTTACCTGATCAGCAACTTTTGCTCCGATCTTGAAAGTTATCTTCCATCTGACCAAATCCGAGAAGTCTACCGGGCTTATCTTTTTGGTGCTGAAGCCCATGCCGGTCAAAAGCGCATGTCCGGTGAGCCTTACATTTACCATCCTATAGCCGTAGCCCGCATTCTTTCTGAAATGCACATGGATTATAAGTGCCTGATGGCTGCGATTCTTCACGATGTGATTGAAGATACCGGTACCGCCAAGGAACAGCTGATCGATCTTTTCGATACCGAGATTGCCGAGTTGGTCGATGGCGTCAGCAAGCTGACCCACCTGGATTTTAAAAGCCGTGAAGAAATGCAGGCAGCCAATGTGCAAAAAATGCTGTTGGCCATGACCCGTGATATTCGTGTCATTCTTATAAAGCTGTCGGACCGTTTACATAACATGCGTACCCTGGGTGTGATGCGTCCCGATAAAGCCAGGCGCATTTCCCGTGAGACTCTGGAGATCTATGCACCAATTGCCGGGCGATTGGGCATCTATACCATGCGTGTTGAGCTGGAAAAGCTCGGTTTTCAGTCTTATTACCCGTGGCGCTATCACATCATCGACGAAGCGCTGAAAGATCTGCGGGGTAACCGTAAGGAAATTGTTGATCATATCGAGTCGGCGATCTGTAACCGTCTTGAGCAGGAAGATATGAAAGGCGAAGTCATTGGACGGGAAAAAAATGTCAGCAGCATCTACCGCAAGATGCGGGAAAAACATCTTAAGTTAAAAGACCTGGCTGACGTTTATGCGTTTCGGATTATTGTTGACGATGTTGATACCTGCTATCGCATACTAGGCGCTGTGCATAACCTATACAAACCGGTGCCGGGCAAGTTCAAGGATTATATTGCAATACCCAAGGCCAATGGTTACCAGTCCCTGCATACTGTGCTTTTCGGCCCTCACGGACTGCCGATCGAAGTGCAGATACGAACCGGTGACATGGACCGGGTGGCTGAATCCGGTATTGCTGCGCACTGGTTATACAAACTGGATGGCCGGCATGAAGAAGCCAGCAATGCAGCAGCGGGCTGGCTGAATAATCTGCTGGAACTGCAAAAAGGTGCGGGAAACTCTGAAGAATTTCTCGAGCACGTCAAAGTTGACCTGTTTCCTGATGAAGTTTACGTCTTTACCCCCCGAGGGAAAATTCTCAAATTACCCAAGGGCGCTACCGTTATTGATTTTGCCTACTCAGTGCATTCGGATGTTGGTAATCACTGTGTGGCAGCGCGTGTAGACCGCCGCCTGGTGCCATTGCGTTCCCGTCTGTTTAATGGCCAGACGGTGGAAATTCTGACTTCCAGTAATGCGCGTCCGAGCCCGGCCTGGCTTGATGTAGTTATTACCGGTAAAGCCCGTGCCAACATCCGGTCGTATTTGAAACAGCTTAAAAACCGCGAAGCCGTTGAGCTGGGTAAGCGGCTGCTGGAAAAAGAGCTTGAAATCTACAATGCCCGTATTGAAGACATTCCTGCGGCAACGATTGAGAGTTATCTGAAAAACTTTGGTCTGCCGAATTTTGATGCAGTACTCGAAGATATTGCACTGGGTAATCGCATGGCACTGATGGTCGCCCGCCATATGATGGGCAATGATGCAGAAATCCTGCTGGATGACAACGAGCGTAAAAACCGGCCGTTGGCAATTCGCGGTACCGAGGGTCTGGTGGTTAAATATGCCAAGTGCTGCAGACCGATTCCGGGTGACCCGATAGGCGCCATGTTCAGACCCGGTACCGGTATCGTTGTACATCAGCGTGACTGTAAAAACCTGACCAAGTCCAACAAAAAGGGTGTCAGTTGGCTCGATGTTCAGTGGGAAAATGAGATGGAAGGCGAG
>JARRJW010000254.1:0-3061 GCA_037388785.1 Gammaproteobacteria bacterium | reverse complement strand
ATAACAAATCATCTTCAAACTGTTTGCGTCGTTTTTTCAGAAAATCATTAAAGGCCTTGTCCGATGCCGCACGTTGAGTCAGCTCAATCGTCCAACTTACATCTTCATGCAACTGACAGCGCCCGATACAAAAACCATAAACCTTCTCAGACCATTGTTCTGGTGAAATCAGTGAAAGACGAAAACGTCCCTGCTTGCGGTAAAGCCAATAGCTATTTCCCACCACTGGCTTGAAATTAAAATCACTGTTTAAGACAAACATGGAGGTAAACAGCTCATCGGCTATTTGAGAAACGGGTTTTGCAGAAATTCGCTCGGCCGGTAACCCGGCAAGTAGATTTGCCGTTGATGAAAGCCCCTTTCCCTGGGGGTTTGCCTGTTTGGATTTCAAACCGCGTTAATACAAACCTCAGGCAGCGATGGAGCCGGCCTGCCGCTGCAATTTTTGATAAAATTTGACTGGTTTTAAAAATTCCACAGCCACACAGAAACGTTCTTCATCACTGAGCTCAGGAAGTCTTCTGGCAACTTTAACAGGAATCTCTTCGATAATGCTTCCGTTAAGTTTGGCCTTAAGTATTAAAGACTGATCAACAGGAAATTCGATATCAGAAATTAATAGCGCACCGGTTTCGGAAAAATCAACACAGAGACAATAGCTTGTCGTTTTTTGAGTGATTATATTGGTTAGAAAAAGATCAATTGGCTCTGAATTGCCAAACTGGCAACGTTCAGATGTTCTTGCATTTTTTGTCATTTATCCTTCATCCTCTGTCAGCTTCTTGTGAGCTGTTTAATCAGGACGATAGTACCACGTTTTAGGTAAGTTTATTATGACAAATTTTTACAGCCTGCGAACACGGCAGCAAAAATGCGATCAGCGGGAATCGGGCTCTTCTGAATCAACAACCTCCATTGGGTCCCAGGCATAGGCAGGACCTTTCATCAGGTAGACAACAAAGGCACCAAACGCCACAGTAAGAATAATCAGCCAGCTGGCCACCAGGAACGCAATGGCGATAATATTGACGAAATCCAGATGCTTACTGATTTCTGCGGCCGTTCCCGCCGGCGGTATGATATGTGCAACCGCAGTAAAAATGGCAATGATATTGGCACTGTAAAACAACAGCCAAGGCGTTTTCTTTAGAATTCTCCATTCCATTCCATGCGGGTAACGCCTGGAATTGGGTAATTTATTGAGAAATGCCATATCTGCTCTCCTGTGTTGAAGAGCAGGTTATAGCCTGGCGGACATATATTCACTGATATAAATCAATAAATAAGCGCTTTACTCAACTTCTAGAAGCTCAATTTCAAAGATCAGGGTTTCATTTGGACCAATCTTCGGTGGCGCCCCGCTTTCACCATATGCCAGTTCGGAAGGTATAAAAACACGCCATTTGTCACCGGTTTTCATACGTGTAATAGCTTCACGAAAACCCGGAATCACATTACCCAGCGGAAAGCTCACCGGGGTGCCGCGGTCAACAGAACTGTCAAAGACGGTACCGTCAATCAACGTACCGTGATAGTGAACCTTGACCTTGTCAGTGGCTTTAGGCTGCGCGCCATCTCCCGCCGCAAGCACGATATATTGCATGCCATTTTCGAGTATTATCACACCTTCAGCCGTTTTGTTTTTCTCAAGAAATGCCTGGCCTTTCTTCATGGCTGCTTCACTTGCCTCGGTGACGATTTCGTCGCGCTGCTTTTCAAGGGCCTGTTTCATATCAGCAATATCCATTTGCAGCTCTTTGCCCTGCAATACATCGTTCAGACCGGCTAAAAAGGCTTCTGAATCTATTTCCTTGACACCGGACGCCTGTAGCAGGTTGGCAATATTGAAGCCATAAGCATAGGAATATTTCTGTTTATCCGATTTTATTTCTACTGCGTTGGCTGTACCGAAGAAGCCGATAACCATGATAATCAGGGCATTTTTCACCATTTGAGACATTTTTTTCTCCTAGTTTTAGTAAACTTTGCCTTTAACAGGAAGCTATTTCATTAATTTCTAAACTTTTATCACATTTTGACCGATATATCGGGTAGTAAAAGCAGAAAAGTTTTATGCTTTTATCTGAAAGTTTTTTAAGCAGTATAGAGGTTTGTCATGGTCGACGGAATTACAGCCAACGCACTACAGGGCATACAAAGCGCCCGATCTAAAATGCAGCGCAATGCTTTTGATATTGCCAAGGCTAACCAGTCTTTAAACGCTGACAACACCAAAGACCCAACCCGCTCGCTGGTTGAGCTCAACCAGAACAAGAATGCCGCTCAGGCAAACATGAAAGTCCTGAAGACTGCTGACGAGATGCTGGGCTCAATTCTTGATGTGCTAGCCTGACCTGATACCTGAAATCAACGTCAAAATCACTCAAACCGCATAGATAGATCAACTGCCTGAATATTTTTGGTCAGTTCGCCAATGGAAATATCATCAACGCCTGTTTGCGCAATTGACTTTACCGTTTGCAAACTGACATTTCCGGAAGCCTCAAGCCTGGCCCGACCGCGGTTGATAGTCACCGCTTCCCGCAACAGGTCATTACTGAAATTGTCCAGCAATAAATAGCGGGCCCCGGCATCCAGCGCTTGCTGCATTTCTTCCAGGCTTTCAACCTCAACTTCTATTTTTATGTTCTCTTCAACATGGGCCAACGCCTGTTTCACCGCATTGGCAATAGAGCCTGCTGCCGCTATGTGATTTTCCTTTATCAATACCGCATCGAACAAACCAACACGGTGGTTGACGCCACCCCCGCAGGTCACTGCATATTTTTCAGCAAACCTTAAGCCTGGAATGGTTTTACGGGTATCCAGGATATTCACATCGATGCCTTCGACTGCATCGACAAAACTTCGGGTGCGCGTGGCAACCGCAGAAAGCGTCTGTAAAAAATTGAGCGCGGTGCGCTCACCCGTCAACAGAGCCCGGGCATTGCCCTGAAGACGACAGAGTGTCTGTCCAGAATCAAGTCTGTCACCATCACTGAAGCACCAGTCAACCTGAATATCAGGACTGAGCTGTCGAAAGGTTTCATCAAACCAGGCG
>JARRJW010000253.1:5422-5953 GCA_037388785.1 Gammaproteobacteria bacterium | reverse complement strand
CGAATTGGCTGTACGGGGTAATACGAACATACCCAATACCATCGATGCAATCAGGGCGACCAGGTAAGTCATAGGCGGCATATTCATGCCGATTGAAACAAATGCTGTGACTGCACTAAATGCCAGGGTTGCAGACAACAGCATGTAGGTATTTTTCAGTACCTTATTTGTTGAAACAATCTGATCCTGCGATTGAGCAAGAGTCACATTAGAATGATTCATTTTTAAAACTCCAGTTTTAAGTTAGTTGTTCGAAAACTATGACATCAAAACTGATGCCCAAGTTCCCCATCATGGTATATGGAAGCGGCGACGCTTTCAAATGCGTATTCTTGGTTAAATTTTGGGGTAAAAGGCTTGTTTTCAAGTCTTATTCCGTTATGATATGCCGCTTGTTCAGGAGGGGTGGCTGAGTGGTTGAAAGCACCGGTCTTGAAAACCGGCAAGGGTTAATAGCCCTTCCAGGGTTCAAATCCCTGCTCCTCCGCCATTTTCTACTAAAACCGCCATATGGCGGTTTTTTTCTTTAAT
>JARRJW010000253.1:0-5417 GCA_037388785.1 Gammaproteobacteria bacterium | reverse complement strand
TTTTTTTCTTTAATCGCGTGAAACCATCCATTTCTCAAGCCGTTTTATCGCATTATTATCGGAAATAACTATGAAAAATAACAAATGGATTCCAGCTGTATTGGCAATTTTTTCTTTCTTGTTCCTGACGGGCTTCTGGGATGGAAAATCACCACAAGAACAGCGAAAAGAAATTCAGCAAATGCGCTCTAGAACACTCAATGACTTGTATCGGATAGAGCCAGAAGCGAAAAACCTGATTCAGAAATCAACAGGGTATGCGGTATTCAGCAATGTCGGAGTCAACCTGGTGCTGTTGTCTGCAGCTGGGGGTTCTGGACTGGCCCATAACAACCATACCGGTAAAGATACATATATGAACATGGCCTCTGCAGGTATCGGTATTGGACTCGGTGTCAAGGATTTCAGAGGAATCTTTGTTTTTGCCAATCAGAAAGTATTCGACCGTTTTGTGACTCATGGCTGGCAGGCAAATGCCCAGGTCGATGCCGCGGCAAAATCTGATCAGAAGGGTGAAGCATATTCATATGCCATAGATGTCGCACCGGGCATCAAGCTTTACCAGTTCACAGAGAATGGGCTGGCTTTACAGGCAACTATTCAGGGTACCAAATACTGGAAAGATAGTGATTTGAATTAATTACCAGCATATTACCCCGGAATATTGGAGAACTGCCTGGGTCGACAATCTCATGCTTTACACCGGACAGCGGTAATCATCGACAAAAATAGCGGCTTTGTCTTTCTGCTATCGTCCGAATCGCCATGCCCATGAAAAGCGCTAGCCTGGGTTCTTGGATCCAGCGACATTTTCCCCAGAAAATAATCTTCCGAATTCGCTAGTTTCAGGCATTATGTAAATTACACTGGCAGTTTCAGAAAAGTTTTCAAGGATTATGTCCTTGAAAAATGGCTTGGGTACATTGATACAGCCAAATGATATGCGATTATCAAGTGGTGTCTCAGAAGCGAGGCGCTGCGCTCGTCGGTCCCTGGGTACTCCTTTAATAACTGCATGCATTGAAAGCGATTCGTCGTAGTCAACCCATAGAGTGTCTTTTCCCTTATGATTTTTTCCCATTCTTGCGACAAAACGCCCTGCTGGGGTGATGCGCTGATCAGGTTTTATTTGTGACAATGGTTTTTCGCCTATGCCGGGAGGGGAGATATCGCCTTTAGCGAGTCCAAGCAACACGGGTGCATCACCTTGTTGTCTTCCGTACTTATCGAAAACGTAGAGCTTAGCCTCAACTTTATCGATAATTGCGAATGGCTTGTTCTTGTTGTCTTTTGAGAGGATGACCCAATCGGCCATTTCTTTCGCAGCACCTTTTTTTCCGACCAGGCCAGTGTTGAACATCGGATTTGGGTTTTCGGTAAGATTGAAAACCATTGGCTTGGGTTTTTGAACAGTTTTGGCCTCTTGTTTAACTTGAGATTGTTGAACACAGCCGCTACCAAACAGAATAAGAAACAGACCGAAAATCGTTCCGGCTGTTTTCAAGTGTAAAATTCTGCTTTTCATAGTGATATTCCTAACATGTATTACTGGCATCTATAAAGTAATTTAATAAGCTTTAAAGATAAAATGATATCAAAGATGTTATCCTGGTCAACCCTGAACATAAATTGTCATGAATTTTAAGCGGATTTCTCAGATAATAGTCAAAAACAGGTCCTTAAAGTAAAGCTGATATTATTTCACTAAACTATTGACTTTTGTACGCAAAAACGAGACATTATGGTTTGATTTGTTTCTAAATTTAGTCTTTACTTTATTTACGGCTGGCGATTATTGCCTGCTGACTTCATTGACACTGGCTGATGTGTTTAATGAAACCTGATTACTTTTCTGTTTTTTATCTTTTACGGGAGAAATTAATGATAAAAAAACTCATCATGACCAGTTCCGCTCTTGCCTTGGCCATTAGTACAGGTGCTTATGCGCATGAAACTGGCGATAAAACATATGCAGTCAGCTCTAATGGATTGCCTGTATTAAGTTCTAACGGTCATTGCGTTATATCTTCTGGCATGACAGCTGAAGAATTAAAAGCATGCGGCTGGGTCGAACCTGCACCGAAACCCGCACCAAAGGCTGCACCTGCACCTGCGCCAGCCCCTGAGCCTGAGCCAGAACCAGAACCAGTTATGGCGCCAAAACCAGATCGCGGCTAATGCTTTGAAAAACATATATGAAGTCATAATTCTATAACTTAATCTTCATATAATACCCGGCCAGTAATTGTATTACTGGCCGTTTTTTATTGTGTGAGATATTTCAAAAATTCTATTTTTTACTTTATTTTATTTCCATGTCCTTAAGTGTTCAAGCTGCTGATGACGACAAAACCTACCTGACAAGTTCAAGCGGTATGCCTGCAGTCAGCTCAAACGGCGAATGCGTTGTTTCTTCCGGCATGACTGCCGAGCAACTCGAAGCTTGTGGTTATAAAAAACCTGAAGCTGTAATTGAAGTTGTTGCTACAGAAACTGCAGCGACAGTTACAATGAAAGTTGAAGAAAAAGTTACTTTGTCTGCAGAAATGTTATTTGATTTTGACAGCGCCAAACTGACTGACGATGCTAAAGCAATCATCGATGAGCGCATCGATCGTTTCCAGGGTAAAGTTAAAGCGACCACGGCGGTTTCCGTTGTAGGTCACACTGACTCATCCGGTCCAGAATCCTACAATCAAATTCTGTCTGAAAAACGTGCGCAGTCTGTTGCTGACTACATCAAATCTAACGCTAAACGTAGCGACTTTTCCATGGAAGTCATTGGTAAAGGTGAATCTTCACCTATTGCTTCCAATGACACTCGCGAAGGTCGCAAACAAAACCGTCGTGTAGAAGTCAACATGGAAGGCATTGTTGAAAAAATGGTTGAGAAATAATCATTTTTAATCCCGGCCAGCGCTCAATGCTGGCCGGTTTTTCATTTACGCTTGCAGGTGTGTTAAATGAATTTTTTCGTTCGATTCCTATCCCTGCTGGTTGGTTTTTTTCCTCTTGTAGTTTTAGCTAACTGCGATGCTGACCTTAAAGCTTCCACCCAAAACTTTCAGGAATGTAAAGAGCTAGCCGAATCAGGAGATTCTGATGCCCTCTGGAAATTGGCTCTTTATTACGAGCAACGCTCAAACTCTGAAAAAGACTCTATAAAAGCTTTCAGACTGGCGGAGCGTTCAGCTAATTTAGGTAATGCTGCAGGTCAGTATCACCTGGGTCGTTATTATGACTATGGCATTGCCGCTTCCAGGAATGCCTTCGAAGCTGTTAAATGGTATGAAAAATCAGCCCTACAAAATTACCTGGCTGCATTTAACGCGCTGGGCAAGGTTTATTTTGAAGGTCGCGGTGTAAGGGCCAATTTTGCAAGAGCTAAGCAATGGTTTGCCCGCGCAGCTGACAAAAATAATGAAACAGGGCAGTTTTACATCGGTCTTATAGGTGCCTACGGATCCAGTTCCTCTAAAGACTATATTTCTGCATACCAGTATTTACTGGAAGCATCTGAAAACCATAATGTTGATGCCTGGTATTACCTTGGCATGATGTACCTTGAAGGAAAGGGGGTAGATGTTGACCTCGATAAAGCCAAATACTGGCTTGAAAAGGCTGCCAATGAAAATCATCCTAAAGCCATATTGGAAGTTTCTGAAATTGCTATTCAGCAAGCTAAAAAGAAAAAGCTTGTCGCAGTTAATAATGCAATGGTTGAAACAAAACCATTACCTCAAAATCAAACTATCGATCGTTTTAATACAAAAATCTCATCTGAAGTTAATGAACCAAGGGAAAGCTCCTCGAGCAGTTTAGTCTTAAGTGTTTTGATCGCAATAGTTCTTGGCGGAGTGGCCGTATTCTATTTTCGGCAAAAGAATACTCATGATAATGAAATGAACAGCAGGGAATCTGAACTACTGAGAGAAACTCAGAAAGAGGTCCTGCAATCTCAGTCTAAAGCCAGTAATCTAAAGGAAAATGATCAGCATTCAGAAACTGATGCCGCTAATAAGGATTTTTATGATACAGCACTTTTGGAACAGGCCAGGAAAGAGCTTGAGACAAATCAACTGGACAAAAATACATGGCAACATGCCATAAACGAAGCTAATGGTAATCATGCCCGGGCTGAACTGCTTTATCTGAAATTTCGAGTAAAACAATTGCAAACTTGATTGCAATCAAATAAGTTGTAGTAGACATGTAACAGTTATCTGTTAGCCTAAAAGGGAATTCAGCAGTATTTGGCTTCAACACGTGAATAACGGTATTACCCAATTTATTACCATTTTTGTGAGCAGCCTGTTGTTATGGTTGCTTCTTGTTGGCAGCCTTCAGCCTGAAGAAATTATTGTAGGTATCATTGTCAGCCTGTTGGTCTCTTTCTTAACTATCGGCAGAACCTCTCTATTCACTGCATTACGATTAACACCGTTTTTTCCTTTTTATTTGTTTTACTACCTGGCCATTTTTTTCAAGGCGCTGGTTTTTGCAAACCTGGACATGGCCCGTCGCGTCATATCACCAAGCCTGCCAATCCAGCCAGGAATCATTCGAATCAATACCAGTTTGGAATCTGGCCTCGGCAAATTGCTTCTGGCAAACAGCATTACCTTAACACCGGGAACTCTTTCGGTAGATATCGAAGACAATCAGATAGTTGTTCACTGGATTGACTGTCCTGAAAACATTGAAATTGATGAAGCCACTACCAGGATCGCTGCATCATTTGAAAAATCCATCGGAAAATTTTTAAAATGATTTTCGCAATAGAATTCAATACTCCAGATTTCGTTGTGCTAGGTCTGATGATGGCAGGTATTTTATTGTCCCTGATACGTTTTATGTCTGGCCCTTCAACACCAGACAGAATTATCGCTGTTGATACGCTCTCCATTTTGATTACCGCCAGCCTCGTCATTATGTCTTACTGGTTCGAAAACCCTGTTTACCTGGATATCGCTCTGGTATATGGGGTACTGGCATTTATTGGTGTTGTTGCGCTTGCGAGACTGATAGAGCGGGGCAGTCAATGACGACGACTATTGGCTACACGTTATTGATTATAGGAGCCTTATTCAGTTTTCTAGGCGGTTTGGGTATTTTGCGTATGCCTGATGTTTACAACCGGATCCAGGCTGGCACCAAAGCCGTCACACTTGGCAGTTTGTCTATTTTCATAGGAGTCGGTTTTCTCCAGCCTGATTGGTGGCCTAAACTGCTCGCCATTTCCGGCTTTATATTGCTGACCAGTCCAGTGGGTTCATCTGCTATCGCGCGGGCTTTTGTTAAATCCGGCATTAAGCCCTGGAAAAAGCCCGTTGCCGGGGATTTAGGCGAAGATACTCAGGGAGCTTCAAAAAATGATTGAAATCTTTGTGTTGCTCATTGTAATTCTCATGTTGTCA
>JARRJW010000252.1:645-4370 GCA_037388785.1 Gammaproteobacteria bacterium | reverse complement strand
CTTCAAGAATGAATTTCTTCGCATACTCTCCTGTCTGGATGTTATGCAGGCATTCTCTCATTGCAGCACGGCTTTCATCATTAATGACCTTGGAGCCGGTTACGTATTCACCATACTCGGCATTATTGGAGATTGAGTAGTTCATGTTGGCAATGCCGCCTTCGTACATCAGGTCAACAATCAGTTTCAGCTCATGCAGACATTCAAAATAGGCCATTTCCGGGGCATAACCGGCTTCAGTAAGGGTTTCAAACCCGGCTTTAACCAACTCAACCGCGCCTCCGCAGAGAACAGCCTGTTCACCGAACAGGTCGGTCTCGGTTTCGTCCTTGAAAGTCGTTTCAATAATGCCGAATATGGTGAATACGTTACTGGCTCCAAGGTCATTAATGATGAAAGCCGTGCTGCAATGAAAGAATGCCTGCATAACATCCAGACAGGAGAGTATGCGAAGAAATTCATTCTTGAAGGTCAGGCCAATTATCCTGAAATGACTGCCTATCGTCGACTGAATGCAGCCCATCCAATCGAGCAGACCGGTGAGAAATTGCGTGCGATTGTCAGTCACTATGCATACACACAAACCAAAACGGTCCCGGGGTATTTATTTACTGCCCAACCTGTTTACCACTGCAGCTTTATTCAGTGGTTTTTTTGCCATTCTCGCATCAATAAATGGTCATTACGAACAGGCTGCAATGGCAATTTTTGCTGCGATGATTCTTGATGCGCTGGATGGCAGGGTTGCCAGGCTGACCAATACACAGTCAGCTTTTGGAGCTGAATACGATTCGCTGGCTGACGTTATTTCCTTTGGCCTGGCACCTTCTATAATCGTTTACCAGTGGGCCTTGACGGGTCTTGGCAAAGTTGGTTGGCTGGCTGCTTTTGTTTACGCGGCAGGTACGGCGCTGAGACTGGCACGTTTTAACACCCAGATCGGTATTGTCGATAAGCGCTATTTTCAGGGCCTGCCCAGTCCTGCCGCTGCCGCCATCATGGCAGGAGCTTTATGGGTCAGTGTTGATAACGGCATTGAAGGCAGTGATGTTTCTTACCTGGTGGCATTCATATCAATTGCCACGGGCTTGCTGATGGTGAGTAACGTTCGTTACCACAGTTTCAAGGATATTGATTTCAAGGGAAAAGTGCCATTTTTCGTTATGGTTATCGTGATGTTAGGGTTTGCCGTAGTGCTTTCACAGCCACCTCTAGTGCTGTTTCTGGTGTTCCTGGGTTACGCCATTTCAGGGCCTGTATTTACCTTGACGAAATTAAAACAGCATCGCGATGTTCGAAATGCCTCAAATGAGATGGATAGTGATTCAGAGGAAACCGATTCTAAGGAAAATGGCCCTAAGGAAAATGGCCCAGAGGAAACCGACACGGAGAACGAAGTTCAGCAGCCTAAAACTGGACAGGAATAATAATTATTGAGCTTTACTGCTTTTTTGCGCTATATTCATTGACATGGTAACGGATACATACAAATTTCATTCCAGTGTTTCTGCATCTTCTGATGCAACTTCACTCCTGCCTGTCCGTTTCTTTCTGTCACTACTGCATCTGCTCCTGCCCTTTTCGGGCACATAATTATATTCCCGGCGGGGTAGACAACGCAGTACAAAACAACCAGACAAAATTCAAATGACCAGTCCTTTATGCTGGTACATGCGGAGACAGAAATGAGTAACTCAGCACAACAAGATAAATTAATAATTTTTGATACCACCTTGCGTGATGGTGAGCAGAGCCCTGGCGCCTCGATGACCAAGGAAGAAAAGATACGTATTGCCAAGGCGCTGGAAAAAATGCGTGTTGATGTCATAGAGGCCGGTTTCCCGATCGCCAGTGTCGGTGACTTTGAAGCAGTTCAGGCAGTTGCCAGGACTGTGAAAGATTCCACCGTGTGCGGCTTGGCCCGGGCGCTTGACAGGGATATTGATCGTGCCGGTGAAGCATTGAAAGATGCCAATTCTTCACGTATTCATACCTTCATTGCAACTTCACCGATACATATGCAGCAAAAGCTGCGTATGTCACCGGATGAAGTGCTTGAACAGGCAGTGCAGGCGGTCAAGCGTGCAAGACAGTACACCGATAATGTCGAGTTTTCCGCCGAGGATGCCGGCAGGTCGGAAATTGATTTCCTGTGCCGCATCTTCGAGGCCGTTATAGAAGCCGGTGCCACCACGCTGAATGTACCCGACACGGTTGGTTATAACCTGCCGCAGCAATTTGGTACGACCATTGCCCAATTGCGTGAACGCATGCCCAATGCTGACAAGGCTGTGTTTTCAGTGCATTGCCATAATGATCTGGGCCTTGCCGTGGCAAATTCATTATCAGCAGTTCAAAACGGTGCGCGCCAGGTTGAATGTACTATTAATGGCCTGGGTGAACGTGCGGGGAATGCTTCACTTGAAGAGATTGTTATGGCTGTTCGTACCCGCAGAGATATTTTTGACTGTGATACGGAACTTGATACAACTCAAATCGTCACCTGTTCCAAGCTGGTTTCCAATATTACCGGTTTTCCAGTGCAGCCAAATAAAGCCATTGTTGGAGCCAATGCTTTTGCGCATGAATCCGGTATCCATCAGGATGGCGTTTTAAAATCACGCGAGACCTACGAAATTATGCGTGCCGAGGATGTCGGCTGGACGCAAAATCGCATGGTGCTTGGTAAGCATTCGGGTCGCAATGCTTTTAGAACACGCCTTGAAGAGCTCGGAATAAGCTTTGATTCGGAAGAAGATTTAAATGCCGCATTTGCACGTTTCAAAGACCTGGCCGACAAGAAACACGAGATTTTTGATGATGATTTACAGGCGCTGGTCACCGATTCCGGAACAACGCTTGAAAATGAACATGTCAAACTGGTGTCACTGAAAGTCTGTTCCGAAACCGGAGAGATACCTCATGCTGTAATCGTATTGACAGTCAAAGGTGAGGAGGCGACCGGTGAGGCCAATGGTAGTGGTCCTGTAGATGCAGCATTCAAGGCAATCGAAACCATTATCAATAGCAAATCCGAACTTCAACTTTATTCTGTGAACAATATAACCAGCGGTACAGATTCACAGGGAGAGGTTACTGTAAGGCTTAAAAAGAATGACATAATTGTTAACGGTCAGGGGGCGGATACCGATATCGTTATTGCTTCGGCGAAGGCTTATCTGAATGCATGGAATAAACTGATAGAACCTGTCAAAAGGGCCCACCCTCAAGTAGGCGACGTCTGAGAATGGCTTCAAATCTCCTGTTCTCGGATTGATAGTTCATGAGAGAAGAGACTAGAAAACAGTATTTGAAGCTGATGGGTATCGAGCTTTATCAGCCCCAGCATAAAATACAGCATCAGATACAGTCAGAAGATTCCGGTGCAGAGCTGGAAGTGTCTGAAGAGAAACCGGTTTCAGCATCTTTTTCAGAAAAGGCATCAGCTTCATCTATGTTGGAAGCTGATGCACCGACCTCCAGTGTGCAGAATGAAAATGACAATCAATCTGCTGGTGCTGATGATGATTTACTGTCTTACATGGCAATGGATCAGGCTTTGCCGGATGCAGAAGATGAAGCGCCTGATGAAATCGAACAGGCTGAGTCAGCTGATGATCTTGCCACTTTAGACTGGGATCAGTTACAGCAGCGTATCGCTGCTTGTGAAAAATGCAGCCTTTGTCAGTCTCGAACACAAACCGTTTTTGGCGTGGGAAATCCAC
>JARRJW010000252.1:0-599 GCA_037388785.1 Gammaproteobacteria bacterium | reverse complement strand
CAGGGAGAACCTTTTGTCGGGGCAGCAGGGAAGTTACTCGATAATATGCTCAAAGCCATAGGTCTTAACCGTCAAAAAGTTTTCATTGCCAATATTCTTAAATGCAGGCCACCCTCCAACCGTAATCCCTCCAACGAGGAAGCCATGGCTTGCGAGGCTTATTTACTTCGGCAAATCGACCTGATTCAGCCTAAAATGGTATTATCAGTGGGTGGTGTTTCAGCCAAAAACCTGCTTAAAACCGAGGAGGCTGTGGGCCGTCTCAGGCAGCAGAAACAGCAGATGGTTAAACGAAAACTCCCCGTACTGGTGACTTATCACCCGGCTTATTTACTCAGAAAACCCTCGGAGAAGGCTAAAAGCTGGGAAGATTTGAAAAAACTGAAACAGATGATGAAAGAGCTTGATTGCGCATGAGTGCCATTTTAAAAAATCCCCTGCTTAGGTTGCGGACCATGGAAGAAGATGACCTGGAGCGGGTCATGGTGATAGAAACCTCATGTTATGACCATCCATGGACACATAATATTTTTTCTGATTGTCTGCGTGTTGGCTATTGTGCCTGGGTGATGGAGATTGACGAGGAAATTATTGGTTAT
>JARRJW010000251.1:0-3173 GCA_037388785.1 Gammaproteobacteria bacterium | reverse complement strand
CATTTTAATGCCATATAAGTCGTCATTTTCTGCTTTATTAAATTCGTTGGCCAGGTATGAAATTACCCTGGTATCAATAAAGTCGACCTTGGCAAAATCCAGTATCACAGGGTTTTCCGAGTTAATGTGATGATTCAGTAAATCGATGTTGTTATTTAACCATTCCGAGTTAGCTGTCTCAGGAAGGATTATCTGCACATGAAGTCGTCCATTGTAATTAAAGCTTTCGATAAAACTGCTAGTATCTAAACCGATGCCTGATTGCATATGACTTTCGGGTTGATTGATTTTTTTACCGGAGCCAAATAATTTCTCGCGGTATTTACCAACCACCACGGGTAATGCCATAAAAGAAAATTTGAATAAATCATTAAAATAGCGTTTCCAAAGCCTTTTAGGATCCTGGCTTAGGCGATAAACCCACTCGAGACCATTTTTCTGCATCCATACAGGAGCTCGCTTGACTTTACCGGCGAGAAAATCAAAAGCTCCACCAATCCCAATGGACACGGGAACCTGAAGACGATCACGGTTACGATTGAACCATACCAGTTGTTTCGGGTTACCAAAGCCAATAAACAGAATATCTGGCCTGGCTTCATTGATCTGTTTTACAAGTCTTATATCATTGATTTCATCATCAATTTCCTCACCTTCAATTTTTACATGGGGTGTGGCAATACCACAGATATTTAAACCAGGATTATCTGCCTGAAGTTTATTCGCCGCTTCCCTCGTTACTTCATCTGTACCACCGAGTAAAAAAATCCGTGCATTTCTTTCAGCTGCCGTTTTACATAACGCCGGAATAAGATCGGCGCCGGCTACGCGTTCTTTAAGTTTATTACCGAGGATATTGCTTAGCCAGACAATGGGCATGCCATCAGCCGTAACCAGGTCCGCATTACGAAGAATATGCAGCATTTCAGGATGTCGCGGTGTATCTCCTGCGAAAAGCGCATTAGCCATCACCAGGTTATCCACATTTACCGAAGCAACCAGTCTTGGTTTTTTATAAATCGTGTACTGGTTTATCATCATAAAAATTTGATCGATGGTTTCAGTCATATCGACGTTATCGAACGGCAGACCCAATATGTAATTTGATTCTTTAGAGGTATCGGTCGAATTTTTTAAGACAAGGTCGTTCATGAGTTTTCCTTATTTTACTGATGGCAAGCCATCTTTTTCCAAAGTATGTATTGTTATTTCAGGGGAACAGTTAATTCTCACTGGCAATCCTGACGAACCGGTACCTCTCGAGGTATAACCTTTCATATTGCCAAATTCCCAGCTACCCCTGACGAATTTACGCTTGCAGCGGGCATTGGTAATAACCGGTATGCCACCAGGAAGACAAACCTGGCCGCCATGGGTATGACCACAAAGGTAATAATCCACCCCAACCTCGTCTGCTATATCGATAATTTCAGGCGAATGCGCTAGTAGAATCACCGTATCACTGGATGGAACCGGTGCCATGGCTTTATCAATATCATCGGTCTGGTAATAATGGGTATCCTCAACACCGGCAAACCAGATAGCCTGTTCATCTTTCTGTAAGACTAGCGATTCGTTAAGCAACATATTGATTCCCAGAGATTCCAGTTGTGGAACAATTTCCAAATCATCATGGTTGCCCAGGATACCGATCACCCCATCACGACATTCAAGTGATGGCATCAGTTTTTCCATACCATCAATCACACCATCTGAAACACCTGCTGTATGGAAACGGTAATCACCTGTTATTACACACAGGTCAAAGTCCATCGACTTTATAATCTCAACAAGGTTATTGCCCTCGTCATGCATAAAATCAATATGCAGGTCTGATAAGTGCAGTACACGGTACCCATGGAATTTTTCAGGAAGTCGCTTTAATTTCACGGAGACTTCCTCGACTGAAAAATTCACGGTATTTTGCTCGGCTTTATTCAAAAAACCGCTATATTTCAATAGCGAGCGCAACACCTTGTACATCGGTTCAAAGTTTTCCCAGTAAACCTGCGTACCCTTGCTTGATAATTTATACGCTACCCGGTTAGCCTGCATTCTCATGCGTTTGCTGTAGACACTGCTACCCAGGCGATCTTTTAAATTATCAAAAACCTGCATATCCATAATGATACAAACCTTAAATTATCGTGTTATGACAGTGCTGAAACTGCATTTTTTTCATCTGCATAGATTGAAAAAATGCGTGTCATGCGAGTCAATTCAAACAGTGTCTGTGCCTGTGGAGACAGGTTGGAAATCGCTACATCGGCATTGTTTTCACGTGCATTTCTAACCAGTGAAACGATCAAGCCAAGGCCTGACGAATCAATAAAATCCACCTCTTCCATATTCAGCACCATCCACTTGTTTAAGTTTTCAGTGGTCTTTTTTAATTCATCACGATGACTTCTTACCGCTGAGGCATCTAAACGTCCTGCCAAACGCACGATTTTTATTTCCTGGTTCATTTCATTTGAAATATTCATTGGATTAAGCTCCTTTAAATTTAATTTGATTGGATAGGTTTGCGTACGGGATAAACAGTTTTGCTAACCAGCGTACAATGATCTTTACATTAGTGATGAAACTGCGCGTTGCCAGGTAGTAGGCATCACTGACAAAATTACTGTCCGCTTCGTCCATGCCTGCTTCGTATGAATCGCCGTTTACATCGCCTAGATTAATAACACCCGGTTTTTCCCAGACATGTTCATTAGCCCATTCAGGAATTTTGCTTTTAGCACTGGTCAGTGCGGAAGTACCGACAAGAGCCAGGTCACCTGTAAACACATGAAGCAACCAGAGAATCTTTCGCCAAATAGCATGCTCAACATTCAACGATATGACTTCAATTTTTTTAATATTGATATCACCATTTAAGGAACGCCCGACCGGCAGATATAAGGTTTCCTGGATAATTGCCGGCTTATTGGTCAGGTGACGCCATAGATACAAGGCCAGTACCGGCCATAAAAAAACTGAAAACAGCGTAATTGCAGCAAGCCTTTGTCCGATACCTACTTTTGACGAACTTCTTCTGGTAGAGCTGACAATCGTCGCATCATCTATCCAAGTGGCATGATCTGAATCCACCTTATAGACCATGGAACCATCAACAATCACTCGATTTAATTCTGAATGAGAACCAACATAAGTATTATCAAAAATTACCG
>JARRJW010000250.1:0-3815 GCA_037388785.1 Gammaproteobacteria bacterium | reverse complement strand
GGTATCAAAGGTACAGCGGACAGATATTTTCAAGCAACCGGGATCGCCATCGGGCGGGAACGTGTATAAAGCCGACATTACATCACCTGAAATTTTAATCGATAATTGAATTTTCAAGAGGTTTTGCATCGATATCGTAGGGCCAGTTTTTAATTCCTCCAATAAGAGATAGAGCATTGAAACCGCGCTCTTTTAGAAGATATGCTGCTGCCCTACTGCGACGACCACTTCGGCAATAAACTATATATTTAACTTCCGGATTTAGCTGGTGCGTCTGGTTACGAAGAGTTCCAAGTGAAATGAGTGGCGCACCGGGAATCCGTGATTCTTGGTATTCCATATCGTAACGACAGTCAATCCATTTAGCACCTTGATTTTTTACCAGGTCAAGTGCTGTATCAGCCTCAATTTCATCCACCATTTGATTGCGTAAAAGTCTATTAAAATCAATCTTATCGAGAACTAATAATTTTCCGGGCGTGGTCATGGTCACTGTCGCATTTCTATAACCTTCCTGGACGAGTGCTTCTTCCCCAAAAGCATCACCAGCAGACAATTTGTGAACACATTCAGTTTCATCGGTAAAAGCATGGGTATGGATAACATCAGCAAGACCAGTTTCTAGGATATAACTTTTGAGTGCTTCTTTGATGTTTTCCAAAGGCACTTTGTAAAACACGCTGACGCTTTTGATAAGGTCCATGCGATGCTTGAGATCAAGATCATCAGCAATGTCCTCCGCAAATTGTTCGCTCCATCCAATTAACGCGTCTATTTTTTCTGCATCTATTAAGAGATACTTGACATCAGTCACTGCTCTAACTCGAATTTGATTGGCTGCTCCAAGAAATGCCAAGCCATCTTCGACAAGGCTCGGGTTGAGTATCCTTGTATAGCTTTTGCTTTTGCCATTTTCGGTTGTCCAGATACGCTGGGCTTCAAGCTCACCTTCAATGAGTATCAAGTGGCCTAACATAGGTTCATCATCTGCACTGATGATATCTCCAGCACTGGCGCTTTGAATCTCCGATTCTTCAACTAACATGTTAAGTTGGGCGGTGGTCAACGGCCCCAGAAAACGCGTTGATCGTAATTTTTTGGTAAGCGTCTCAGTGGTAATAACTTCGTTGTGGTTATCGGATATGCTAGTGCGGGATTTATTTATGAAGCCAGTACCACGTGCAGGGTATATCAAACTCTTCATTTCATGATCGTAATCTCTGTAGATCAGGTGATCTGAACCTATAATATCCAGACAGCCTGCTGCTTTCAAAACATCCACAATCCCATCGCGCGCCACGTAGATATAAACATCATCCCCGGATTCACGTCGGCGTTTAACTTCACTGGCTATCAACGCTGCTCCAGGTATATCCAAGTAGGTCAGGTGATCAGTTCGTAACAGTATGATGCATTTATCATCCGGGTCACCTAATTGCCTGAGAGCACGTTCGACATGCCGGACTGAGCCAAAAAACAGGTTACCATCAATAATGACAACTGATACTGGTCGACCATCTCTAGCACTATGTTCTTCCAACATGACATTGGGTGACGATGCATACCACAGATAGAGTACTAGCGAGATTAATAAACCGATAAAAACGCCTGCGTTTAAACCAAAAAACAGAGCGATTAGCAGAGTCGATATAAAGATGAAAGCTTCTTGCCGCGATCTCAGCATAAGCCTGATTTCACCCGTATCAATTAAGCTATAACCGACCAATATCAATGCGCCAGCAATCGTTGCAGAGGGTATGTATGCAAACAGAGAGTAACCAAGCAAAACCATGGCAGCCAGTATCATAGAAGCATAGACCGCTGCCATCGGTGTACGCGCCCCCGCATCGAAATGAGCTGCACTACGATTAAAATAGCCCGAACCTGCGAAACTGGATAGAAAAGGAGCAACCATATTGGAGACACCCTGCCCAATAATTTCCTGGTTGGTTTCAATAGTCTGTCCACTTTTGTTGGCAATCGATCTGGAAATAACGATAGTTTGCATCAGGCCAAGAAATGCAATAGCAAAAGCGCTTGCAACTAGTTCTTTAAGAACATAGATAGACTCAAGCTCAAAGTGGGGAAAGGACAACGGAAAAAGGTCTAGGGTTAAGTTGCCTACCAGTTCAAGCTGAGTAGTACCCCCACCATAAAACAGATTTAATAACCATGACGAAAGACTTCCGATCACTACTGCAATGACCAGGGAATAGCGTTTCCAGTAGCGCCTGCTGAGTATGCCACTAATAAGCGTAATACTGCCTACAACAACAGAGAATGGATTGGCGCGTGGAATATCGTGCCACAACTGGTAAACACGGGTTGGGAAACTTTCATAGGCATTTGACAGTATGCCGAGAAAGTCGCTGGCGGCCGACAGAATAATCACAAGTGCCACGGCAAGTACTAACGCAGAAATTACGGTATGCGAAATAAAATCCAGAATTGCCCCAAGTTTGGCTAACCCCAGGCTGAGCTGAATAACACCAACCATGAATGTAAGAGCCAACACATATCCAATGTAGACTTCATTCCCGACACTGGCAAAAGGAGCCACCGAATAGGCTAATAATACGCAGACAGCCGTATTTGGCCCTGACAGGGTATGCCAGGATGAACCCCATAATGAAGCGAAAATGACAGGGAAAATGCTAGTATATATCCCGTATTCAGGCGGCATACCAGCCAGGCTGGAAAGCGCAATAGACTGGGGAAGAATCAAGATTGCTCCAACTAGGCCGGCCTCTAAATCAGGACGAAAGCTTTTGCTGTTGATTCGTTCGATCCAGTGAAAAAATGGAAAAATACGAGTAATCAGTTCAGAACGTGACATCTAGATCTACTACCTATTCAAGTAAACCTTCTAGCAAGCCCTTTCGAGGATCAGGAGGACGAATTTGCAGATTGATATAAGCGGCTAGATCCAGTGCCTCCTGGTCAGTCAGCGACCAATCCTGGCCCAGAGGCATATTTGCCCGAATGAAACCAGCGAGGAGATTATTTTGAAAAAAACCCGCTCCCTTGTTATAGGACTGCAAACCCCATAAAGGCGGAAATATCACCTGTTCCTCAGATAGTATACCTTCACCATTCTGACCATGACACTCCACACACTTTTGTTGATATATGTTCTCTCCACGCGAGGGACTTGGATCAAATCCGGTGTCTACAATTTGTGGATAACCTCGCCCTGGAAGGTCAATACCTACTGGTATTCCCCGAGCTAGAAAATGGGCATAAGAGACCAATGCTTTGATTTCCGGCGCATCAAGTGCAGGTGCAAACCCATCCAAACTGAAACGAAAGCACTGCTGAATGCGCTCCTCTAATGTATTGTTCTGATCATTTTTCTTCCGATAGGCGGGATACATGCCATAGGCTGCCCACAGCGGCGCAGCATTTGGCTTACGACCACTATCTAAATGACAGCTGGAGCACTTAAGATTGTTACCGCTGTAGCGTCCCGCATACTTTCTTGTTTGAGTAAATATTTTAAATCCCAAATCCACATCTCCGCCATAGCGATCATCCGGGATACTTTCCATTGCTGGAGACTGATGGTAGGGCCGGTCACCTCTGATCATTTCCACCAACATGTGGCTATCAGGATGCGTATTTACAGATGAGTCTGCATGAGTTGCTGCAGAAAAGAAGAGCAGCGAAAGAAACAGCTTGGGAGATATCAGCCTCTTTGAAAACATATGCAATCCGGAGTTTTGTACTTTTTACAATTCATGTGAGTCACACTTCCTGCAATCATAATTTTTTTAAAAACCAGATATCGTTGCAATTTGGCTTAAAGTTAAAATATA
>JARRJW010000249.1:0-3189 GCA_037388785.1 Gammaproteobacteria bacterium | reverse complement strand
GGGAGCCCCTGCTGTGCAGATTACCACCGGCTCTGCCTGCCACCTTGATGCTCACATGGTACATGATGGCTTACATCAGCTTGATTTAACCGATATCGATATTCTATTCATTGAAAATGTCGGCAACCTGGTATGCCCGGCCAGCTTTGACCTTGGCCATCACCTGAACGTGACACTACTGTCATCCACCGAGGGTGATGACAAACCTTCCAAGTATCCTGTCATGTTCCGTGCTGCTGACCTGATGTTGATAACCAAGTCAGACCTGCTGCAGTACCTGGATGATTTTGATCCCGCAGCGGCTGAAGCCAACTTCCGAAAACTGGCCAAAGACAACCCGGTTATACAGCTTTCTGCAAAAACAGACAGCGGGTTTGACCAGTGGATAAGCTGGCTCAAGGATACCCTGGCCTTACACCAGGAAAAACTGAGCAAGGGTGAGTCACTGCATCCATCGATTCAGCCAGATGGTCTTGAACTGCACGCCCATCACCATTCCCACACTCATGAACATCACCATGATCACCCATGAGTACCGACGCTGCCACATGGCTTGAACGCATTCGGAAATTAGACCTGCCCGATAACATTCGCCTGATGAATGTTTGCGGTGGGCATGAACGTGCCATTTCAATGGCTGGTTTAAGAACAGCCCTGCCCGGTAATATAGAACTGATACCTGGTCCGGGTTGTCCCGTCTGCGTTTGCCCGGAAGAAGATATTTACCAGGCTATCCAGTTAGCATTGCATGAAAATGTCGTACTTCTTGCATTTGGTGACATGCTGCGTGTGCCTGTTAATGTAGCCAAGGGTGAAGTACGTTCACTTGAACAGGCCCGAGCTGCAGGAGCCGATGTAAGACCCGTCGCTTCGCCGCTGGATGTGGTGGCTATTGCCGAAAATGAACCGGATAAAACCATTGTATTTTTTGCTGCCGGTTTCGAAACCACTACCGCCCCCGTTGCCGCCATGATAGCCGAAGGCTTACCAGACAATTTACAGATTTTACTATCTGGAAGATTGACCTGGCCTGCCGTTGCCATGTTACTGGAATCAGGGGAGCCTGGTTTTCAGGCACTGGTTGCCCCCGGGCATGTCGCTACAGTAATGGGTGCCGAGGAATGGGGTTTTGTCACAGATAAATTTCATATTCCAGCTGCTGTGGCAGGTTTTTCTCCGGAAAGTCTATTAGCAGCCACATACTCGGCACTGCGCCAGTTTATTGAAAACCGTATCTTTCTGGATAACTGTTACCCGGAACTGGTCAAACCCGGTGGTAATAAAGCCGCCAGGCAGCAAATGCAGCAGGTTCTTGATGTGGTAGATGCCAACTGGCGTGGCATTGGCATTATCCCGAAATCAGGTTTTGAACTTAAACCTGCATATGATCGGCATAATGCCCGTAAGCAGTTTCCCGGCTACGATGAGGAAAACCGTCGTCGCAAAGGCAAGATGCCTCCAGGATGTGATTGTGCCAACGTGGTGTTGGGCAAAAAATATCCAAATGAATGTGTTTTGTACGGCGCAGCCTGCACACCTCGTAATCCAATTGGTCCATGTATGGTGTCAGATGAAGGAGCCTGTCGTATCTGGTGGTCAACCGGGGTGCGTGAGTCTGTTTCCTGATTTTTCGTAATAGCACTCTGTTGCACCTAAAACGCTTATCGTATGAAAAGTAAAAAGATCAGTGTCACTGGCCAGGTACAGGGTGTCGGTTTCCGCCCCTTTATATACCGCATTGCTCATGAACATAATGTGAAGGGACATGTCAGCAACCAGACGGGCACAGTCATCATTGTTTGCCAGGGTACGAATGAAGACATCGACAGTTTTATCAAAGCAATTATTGAAAAAGCCCCACCGCTGGCAAAACCTAATCTCAATGAAATAACTGAAATCCAGTCTGAAAACTTTGATGAATTCAGTATCAAAAACAGTGAACAGACTGACAAGCCAGATATTCATATTCCTCCGGACTACTTTACCTGTGATGACTGCCTGGAGGAAATGTCAGATAAAACACAAAGACGTTTTCAATACCCATTTACCAACTGCACCCAGTGCGGCCCGCGTTACACAATAATTGACAATCTGCCTTATGACCGAGCAAATACCAGCATGGCTGGTTTTAACTTATGCCCTTCATGCAACAAAGAGTACACTGACCCACTGGACAGACGCTTTCATGCACAGCCGCTCGCCTGTCCTGAATGCGGCCCTGCCCTGACCTTCAACTCTGGCAGAACACAGATTGAAAACGATAACCTGGCAGCAATTAACCAGGCCAAAGATGAAATAGAACAGGGCCATATCATTGCCATCAAAGGCGTTGGTGGTTATCACCTGATCTGCGACGCCACCAATAAAAAAGCCATTGCCAGGCTTCGTAAACGAAAACAACGCCCGGATAAACCATTGGCGGTGATGTTCCCTGCCAGCGGTGAGGATTTATTAAGCCTGGTTAAAGAACACTGCGACATCACTGAAACAGAAGCTGAGCTGATAAAAGCCCCGGAAAGACCGATTGTCGTGGTATCGCTAAAACCTGCATCAGGTTTGCCTGACAATATTGCCCCGGGACTTAACCAACTGGGTGTGTTTTTACCTTACAGTCCACTGCATCATCTTTTATTAATGCAATTTCAGAAACCATTAATTGCCACATCAGGTAACATTTCAGGTGAGCCGGTAATTATCGACCCAGAGATGGCTGAAAAAATACTAGGCGCCATTTGCGATGGTTTCCTGCATCATAACCGCCCTATCCTTCGCCCTGCCGATGACAGCGTTAAACGTGTAATTCATTCCCAGCCAATGTTAATACGTGCAGGTCGCGGTAAAGCGCCGATTGAACTGGAATTACCCTGGCCGTTATCTTCGCCGGTAATCGCTGTTGGCGGTCATTTAAAAAACACTATTGCATTGGCCTGGGATAACCGAGTAGTGGTATCTCCTCATATCAGTGACCTTGACAGCATCCGGGGTTTCCAGGTGTTTCAACAGGTGATTGAAGATTTACAAAGACTTTACCAGGTTAAAGCCAAGAAACTTATTCATGATAGCCATCCAGGTTATCAAAGTAGCCGTTGGGCCAAAAAACAAGGACTGACTACTCATGCCGTATGGCATCATCATGCGCATGCAGGAACAGTTGCCGGACAATATCCTGAAATCATTAACTGGTTAATG
>JARRJW010000248.1:0-3241 GCA_037388785.1 Gammaproteobacteria bacterium | reverse complement strand
CCACCCAGGATACGCAACTACCCTCAGGGTTACAGTTGGGCACCGGCGTCAAAATTGTGGCCACACACAAGCTGCATAACCAGGGTACGTTGTCACAAACCAATAACCAGCTTGATGTAGCGATTCAGGGTGACGGGTTCTTGCAAATTCTTCATCCAGATGGCTCTACCGTGTATACACGTGATGGCGAATTCAGCAGCAGTGCTACCGGACAACTCGTTACTTCTAATGGTTATGAAGTTGAGCCGGCTGTGACGATTCCAGAAAACACGACTTCATTAACGATTGGTTCTGATGGCATTGTTTCAGCCCTGGTGGCTGGTAACACTGCGCCAACCCAGATAGGCCAATTGACACTGGCTAATTTCATAAACCCGGCTGGCCTGGAAGCAATCGGCGACAATTATTATCGGGAAACTGCTGCCAGTGGTGCGCCAACAATCAGTAATCCTACTGAAAATGGTACGGGCTCTTTGCAGCAAGGCTTCCTGGAAGCTTCCAATGTGAATGTTGTAGAAGAACTGGTCAATATGATTGAAACCCAGCGTGCCTATGAAGTGAATTCGAAATCGATTTCAACGGCTGATCAGATGCTCAGTTACGTTAACCAGCAGCTTTAAAGAATGAGTAACTAATGTCATTTCGACTAAAAGGAGAAATCTTATGAAATATATGAATCTAAAAACTAGATCTCTCATTTCATTCGAGATGACAAAAGTTGATTTCTTGGGAGTAGATAGATGAACAGTAAGGGTATCATTTTAATATTAATTGTAAGTGTTTTAGCCGGCTGTAACTCGGCGCCAAAACGCGATCCGGAATACGCTGCTGTTCGTCCCGTTTATACACAAAAACCGGTAGCTACTAATGGTGCTATTTATCAACGCGGCCATGAAATTTCATGGTTTGAAGACATGCGTGCCCGCCGTGTCGGTGACCTGTTGACAGTCAAGCTAGTGGAAAAAACAGAAGGCAGCAAAGAATCCAACTCTGAGATTAAAAAGTCACAATCTTTATCAGTTGCCAATCCGACTTTATTTGGTTCATCGCCACAGTTTGGGGTACCCGGTATTGTGCCGCTGGCCAGTAATTCCAATAACACCCTGGCGACATCACTGGAATCTGATAGCGCCTTTAAAGGTGAGGGTGATGCAGACCAAAGTAACGAATTATCCGGCAGCGTCACGGTTACCGTTGTTGAAGTTTTACCCAATGGTTACCTCTATGTGCGTGGTGAAAAACGTATTGGCATCAACCAGGGTAATGAATATGTAAAGCTGTCAGGTATTGTCAGGCCAGCAGATATTGACTCTACCAACTCGGTTGAATCAACCCGCATCGGTGATGCCACCATTCAATATGTAGGTGATGGCCAGGTGGCCGACGCAAGTGCAATGGGTTGGCTGGCCAAGTTCTTTATCTCAGCCATTATGCCGTTTTAATGGAGGACATCATGGAAAAAATCCACATGGATAAAATTTGGATACATGAATTTGATCACAGCCGGCGCTGGTGTCCCAAGTTTCAACTAATAGCCAGTATGATTATAGCTTTACTGCTGTTGTTGCTTTCCAGTGTCAGCCAGGCAGAACGAATAAAGGATATTGCCAAGCTTGATGGTGTGCGTGATAACCAGTTAATAGGTTATGGCCTGGTTGTAGGGCTGAACGGTAGTGGTGATAAGGTCAGTTCGTCCCCCTTTGTTGAACAAAGTATGAAAAGCCTGCTGACTCAACTCGGTATCGTCGTGCCGCCTGGTACCAAGATCAACCCTAAGAACGTGGCTGCTGTGGTTGTGAATGCCGACCTTCCGCCTTTTACCAAGCCCGGCCAGAAAATTGATGTGACAGTTTCATCGGTGGGTGATGCCAAAAGCCTGCGAGGTGGCACGCTTTTAATGACTCCCTTAAAAGGTATCGATGGCAATGTTTATGCGATTGCCCAGGGTAACCTTCTTGTCGGTGGCTTAAGTGCCGAGGGGCAGGATGGTTCCAGTGTTACGGTCAATATTCCCAGTGTAGGACGTGTGCCTAATGGTGCAACTATTGAACGCGAAGTAAAAAGCCCCTTCGGTGACTTGCCATACCTGACATTTAATCTAAACCAAAGCGACTTCACTACAGCGCAGAATATTGCCAAGGCCATCAACGATTATATTGGTGAAGGAACCGCCAAGCCTATGGATGCAACATCGATCAGGGTTGCGGCACCACGAGACCAGTCGCAGCGTGTCAGTTTTGTTTCCATACTGGAAAATCTCGAAATCATTTCAGCCGAGTCTGCAGCCAAGGTAATTGTCAATTCACGTACAGGTACCGTTGTTGTCAATAATACCGTGCGTGTATCCCCGGTAGCTATTTCACATGGCAATATCGCTGTAACAGTCAGTGAAGCTTATGGCGTGTCTCAACCTGGTGCATTCTCTGATGGCGAAACGGCGGTGGTTCCACAATCAAGTGTGGATGTTACAGAAGAAAATAACCGCATGTTCCTGTTTGCACCTGGTGTCAAACTTGAAGAAATAGTCCGTGCGGTTAATCAGGTTGGCGCGGCACCGTCGGATATCGTAGCAGTGCTCGAAGCGCTCAAACGGGCGGGTGCCTTAAAGGCGGAACTATTGGTGATTTGATATGAACTCAGGTTACGCATCTTCAACATCGTTATTCACCGACTTTGCCGGCTTAACCTCGTTAAAAGCACAAGCCAGGCAAGACCAGAGTGCGGCTATTGATAAAGTCGCTTCTCAATTTGAATCGATGTTTTTACAGATGATGCTGAAAACCATGCGTCAGGCAAGCCTGGCTGAAGACAGTATTTTCAATAGTCAGACCATGGAGAAATACCGTGCCATGTATGACGAACAGCTATCTGTACATCTTTCCGAAGCCGGCGGTATTGGCCTGGCTACAGAAATAAAACGCCAACTGGCTGGCAAACAAAGCCCTGTATCGCAAAATAAATCGCTTCAGGATTACCTGGAAAGCCCTGTTTTCACCCAGCCAAAATATGTCAGAAGCCAGGAAAGAGTAACGAAAGCCGAAACTTCGGTTCAGGATAAAGCAATAGATTTTGATGGTACTGCTGAAACGTTTGTTGACAAGTTGAAACCTTATGCGCAAAAAGCGGCTGCGTTACTCGGCATTCAACCTGAAGCCTTGCTGGCTCAGGCGGCTCTTGAAACTGGTTGGGGTAAATCACAAATGAAAATGGCCGACGGTAAGCCCAGCTTCAACCTGTTTGG
>JARRJW010000247.1:0-4862 GCA_037388785.1 Gammaproteobacteria bacterium | reverse complement strand
GGCAAGGCCGGTAGCCAGATCGATCCGAATGATGGCGGAGGTTTCCTGGATTGGGTCGGAGATGTAGACAACATTCCGCTCGAGGTCGATAGCAAGAGCGTTGTAAAGGACTGGGCTGTCGAGATCGGCGGCGGCAGATAGATGACCCGGTCGAGTCGGTCATTGCGGGTGTCCCAGGCCACAAGCTTCGGCAGTCGCGCATTCTGGCTGCCGTTATCGAGCATCCAGATGCGGTCTTCGGTGTCCCGCTGAATGCCCAGTACAGCCTCGAATGCAAGCAAGCCGGCTTCAGGACCAGTTGGAAAAGGCACCAATTGACCTTCGATCAACTCGGCCACCCGCATTTCAGGATTGTGAAACTGATGCAGGCTCAGATAGATTTGTCCATCGCGGCCCAGCGTCACGTTACCAGGCGCCGAATCGAGAGTCGCCACCACCTCGATTGATCCAGCATGATCGTTCATGGGCTCAATAGCCCTCGCCGGTGAGCCACCGGGTCAGGCCGGCCGGGTCCTCCATGACGGCCTTCGGATCGAACATCGGCCAGATGTAGGTAATTTCGCCGTCGGCGATGCGGAAAAAATTGTTCAGTGTATACAGCCTGCCTTTGGTGGTGGTCATCTGCCAGACCGGCGAAATAATCTTCGAGAACCTTTCGATAACCTGGGATATCCATAATGTCGATTTCTCCGAATCGGTCCGGTTACGGCCCATGCGTGCCGCAATCGATGGCTGATTTATTGACTGGCGTCCGGGCTGCATGAACCACCTTGACGAGCTGTCCGCCAAGATTAGACCGCTTCACCTTCTGGATCAATCGATTTCCAGATGACAGAGGACGCCATGATTCCGAATTAGCGAAACGGCTACGAGGGCGACGAAGACTGCAAGCGTGTGAAGGGAACAATCGGGCTGGAGCGGATCCCTTGCAACCATGAAGTTTCTCGTGTCTGCTTCTGATGTCCTCATTGCGGACGGCGCGCAGGCGTGCTCTGTGGCGCTTCCACAGGGTTTATCTGCCGTTGGTGCGACGACTCGCCAGACAGTGCTGAAAAACGAATGCTGCATTGGGGCATGATCCGCAAGCGGAACAGGATCATGGACAAACTGGACGAAGGCTGCCGCTGGATTCTGTTCCTGGCGGCACAATAGAGACACAACCTTCAAGTCTGTTCACGGCCAGAAACGGTTATTAAACGTTCTACATCAGTGGCCGCTAAAACACGTAGCCTTATCGCTGCCCAACTGCATGCGGATGTTATCCGGAACCTAAGGAAATCAAGCAAATGGCAAGAGATCGAATTGATCCCGACAGAGATCTCGGGCACAGTGATCGAAAGTAATCTATTTCACCCTTTTCGATAAGTAGCGACATTCTCATTCAGCATCAAAATGACCGTGAGAACACTTCTTTTCATCCTCTTGCTTTTGCAGCTGAGCGCATGCAACACCACCAGTTTTTTCTTTAATAACCTGTCGTTCTTCACAACGACGCGGCTGGATTCAATGTTTGATCTATCAAGCGACCAGGAAGCAATCGTCAAACAAAGTACCAACGACTTAAAAAACTGGCTTAAAAACGAGGCCGCACACAAATCACTAAAGCATTTGGAAAATGCCAAAAACCTTTGGCAGAATGACCGATACAATGATGCTTTTGAATACGCCGAGAAAAACACTGAAGATTTAATCGCTGAATTCCTGCAAGCTTTCTCACCCAAAATGACCCGGTTCCTGCTCACCCTGGACGAAGACAACGCAGAACACTACCGGGAATATATCCGTGAAAATTCAAACGAATGGTTTAAATATGCCAACAGCGAAAAGAGTAAAGATGAGACGCTTATTGAACAACTCGAAAAATGGTTTGGTGAATTAACCCCGGATCAAAGAACAAAAGCTAAAGCCATTGTCTATCTGCTGCCGAATGAGCAACAAATCAGAATCGACAACACAAACCATTGGGTTAACCATGCGCTTGAGGCATCACTGAGTCGTGATCAAGCCAGATTAGAAACATGGTTGTTGGAACCATCGATCTGGTGGCTGGATGATTACAAAACATTAAGACAATCCAATCGTCAGCAAATCATAGAGTTAGTCATGATGATGAGTAAACAATGAATGAAAAACAAAAAGAATCTGTACTTGAAAGGATTGATGACTGGATCGACAAAATTCAAGACGTTATCTAGGCAGTAACATGCACTGGCTCTTACTTGATCTGAAACATTCAAAATTATATTCACGACTTGATTGAACAAGAGATCCGGTGTCGGAGATCATTTTCGTAACGAAAATAATCTCCGACACCGATAGGCTGGTCAGAAATAAAAAACGGCCTGCGAATGTCCGCAAGACGTTAAATATATGGTGCCCAGGGACAGAATCGAACTGCCGACACGGGGATTTTCAGCCGGAAAACTGATTATTCATTAACTTTAATATCAGTCACTTACGGCGCTTCTTCTTCCGTAAACGCGTCACACTGAAAGACAGTGACGGTAGGGTACAGCACAGCTTGGCACACCTGTGGCACAATTTCAGCAGTTGGTTTTGTACCGTTTCTCATGGGCATGCATGAGCTGAATAAAACTGATGTTCTGGTCGGTCACAATACCCTGCCCACAGGATTCTATGCGCTGTTAGCAGGCCATTTGAATCAAGTCTCAGCCACATGACATAGCGTTCGACGGTAATCGAATCATCCAGCCATCCACCATTTTCTATATTTATACGTGCTGTTTCGAGTGGAACGTCTTCATCCCCCAGTCGCACGGTTCGATATCCACTGAAATCGATTGAATCGTACCATTCAAGTCTAACTCAGGGATTCTTAGGGCGATTTCAAAGAAGCTTGTTGTCCACGCTTTATTTTCTTTCTGTGCAACCTGAAGAAGCCTGTTAAACGAAGTGACGTCAATTTCTTTGACAGACTCGACATTGGCTTCTGTTCCTATCGAAAAATCTTCGACAAGAGAACGTATCTTACTGTCGGACTGATTTTCAAGTGCGGCTACAGAATGGCTCCAGATCAATAGTATTAGAACGAATCGAACACTGATCATATCCAGCACCATGATTCCATATAGTTCGAGCCTATTTTTGCTTGATCAGAGAATACTCCAGCCCTTCATGCACGTTACTAGTAACAATTTTACTGTGTTCCTGTAACAGCATCGTGCGAGTTTTATGTCCAGGATTGACAATGTTGCCCTTAAATTGATCTCTCAAATGTTTGGGCAAATTCTCCAGTCTTGGGAACTTGGTGATTTGTGGATTATTTGCCCTGATGTAGTCTTTCAGGGCATCTGTATCCATTACGCAATCGATGGTTACATAATAGTTATTTTCAGGAAGGGTCAGCTTAACGGTTTCGCCGCTGATTGAACCAGGTACATTGAAAGTATCTTTTGAAACCGGAACAGGATTTTCATCAACGTGGCAATCGTAAACACCTGAAGGTTTTGAATACCCTTCGGTGCCTGTGACCTTGGCTGTCCCATTACCGTCAAGATAGGTTTTCCCTTTTTTTGTTTTCTGTACTCTGAAATCGACAGAGAGGTTCCAATTGACCTTTAATCCTCCGACCAGTTGATCCGGGCTGCCATCCTGCAATCGTCTTCCAGAAATGGGTTCAGCATCAAAATGTAGAACGTCATAGCCTTTGTAGGTCAGGTTCCATTTTTCAATCTGTTTGAAATTGAGCTGGTATGTGTAATAACCGTGACAACTTGTCTTTGGTCCAATCTTAGCATTCTGAAAGGGTATAGTTTTTTCACTACCAGGTTCAATCGCCAATCTGATCTGCTGTGTTTCAGTTGGTCCAAATGGTGCAATCATAAGCAGCTCGCATTTTTGTCAGCACTAGTTCCTCGCTGTTAAGGACTTCACCGGCGATTGTCGAAGGACCAGAGAGTACGACGCCATGAATGCTGTCATTGTTAACATAATTGCCCTCGCCAAAAACGGGTCCTTCATCCTCAGGCAGAAGCAGTGAATAGGTCATTGTAAAATCTTCGCTGGTGGCTCCAGGACCAGTGCATATTCTCTTGCCGTGTACTTTCAATTCTGCGATTTGTTCAGCAGTTTGTGACTCCGCAGCTACATCTAGGAGCAATCCGAGTGTGAGAATAACACCCGATAGAAGGAGAAAAACCCGTGGTCTAATAGCCGTTACAATTGAGACTGACCTATTACGCGAATGTATTCGTTTAATCATCTTTGCAACTTCTTTCGGCTAAGCCGAGAACACTCCAATATAGGCAAGCCTCTGCTTGATGAAGTACAGAACATGCATTCACGGCTTTAAAAAGTATTGATACTTATCTGAGTATGCCATATTAACCCACTAAACCATTACCAGTGGCCTTGCATCAGGACTAGTCATGTCTACTCCTCTTATTGAAAATTTCGTGATTGAAGATGACCTTTCAGGACAGGGACACAGGGCAATTGAGGTGACGCTAACCCTATCAGACAGCACCAGCCGCTGGTGCTACTTCATCACGCCAGAGGCATTGCAAGCATGTGGTGATTGGATTGATGGCACGAAGACTTCGTTCCATTGCGGTTCCCCGCACATGATTGTCGTCGCGGAAACATTGACTGAAGCAATGATTAATAAAGCATTGCGAAGCATTGAGGGTTGTGGTGAGCTACTCAATTGCACATTACCTCTTGGTGTAACGGACGCGCCAAATCAAAGCACGTAAGCGAGCATGAAGAAACAACTCAGAAGAGAAATGAAGAGAGATACGGCTGGTAATCAGGAAATGCAGTGTTATAGCTGTGGTTCTAATTGGGCAGCAGGGAACTACACAGATGGCTGCGAAGAATGTGGTGGTGGTGCGATGGAGCAT
>JARRJW010000246.1:0-3256 GCA_037388785.1 Gammaproteobacteria bacterium | reverse complement strand
TTGGTGTTGAACGGCATGATGATGAAAAAAATGCCGATAAACTGCTGAATAAGGTAATAAATTACCGGGTGTTTGATGATGCTCAGGGAAAGATGAATTTAAGCCTTGCAGATATCGATGGCGGCCTCTTGCTAGTGCCACAGTTTACTTTGGCTGCAGATACCAGTAAAGGATTGAGGCCAGGCTTCTCAGTTGCCGCATCGCCAGAACGTGGCATGCAGCTTTTTGAATATTTTGTCGAACAGGCCAGAAAAAAACATCCAAAAGTCTGCAGTGGTGTTTTTGGGGCAGATATGCAGGTTTCTCTTGTGAATGAGGGGCCGGCCACTTTTTGGCTTCAAGTTTGAATAATTGCTGACGTAATTTAATTTATGCTTCAATGTCTTATAGTATGCTTCTCAATAAATAATCAGATTTTTCAGGTAAAGGGATGGCAAAAAAACTCAGCGACTGGGAATTTAGAAAGCTGATTGATAACAAGTCTATTCTTGTCATAGATGATTTCTCTGACATGCGTAACATGTTGGTTAACATCATGCGTTCTTTGGGCGCCAAAGATATTGATTCTTCCGTTAACGGTGAAAAAGCCATCGAAGCCATGGAAGATAAACGCTACGACATTGTGCTTTGTGACTATAACCTTGGTACCGGCAAGGATGGTCAGCAGGTGCTGGAAGAAGCACGGCATCGCTCCCTGATAAACATGACAACCATCTTCGTTATGGTCACGGCAGAAAGCTCTCGGATCATGGTGATGGGTGCGATTGAGCATGAGCCAGACAGTTATATTTCCAAGCCGTTCTCCAAAGATCTCATCAAGGCCAGAATTGACAGGGCGTTAGCCAAGAAAAAAGACCTGGGGGATGTTTATAAAGCGGTTGAATCACATGAGCTGGATAAGGCTATTGCTATTTTGGATAAAAAAATTGCTGAAAAGCCGAAAAACCTTGGCGAGTTGATGCGTGTTAAAGCCGATCTATGTTTTAAAGCGGAAAAGTATGAATGTAGTAAGGAAATCTATGCTGAAATTCTGGCCAACAGAGATGTAGCATGGGCTCAGATGGGTAAAGGCAAGGTTTTATACAAGCAGAAAAAATATGCCGAGGCCGCCGAAATATTTCGCGATCTGGTTAAGGTCAATCCGGATTTTACCAATGCGATGGACTGGCAGGCGCGCTGCTATAAAGCCATGGGTCAATTGGAAGAAGCCAAGGCTATTTTGAATAATGCCCTGGAGGTCTCACCCAGAGGAATTCTCCGCCAGGAAATGTATGGAGACCTTAATCTTCAGACAGGTGATTATGCCAATGCCGAAAAAGCGTTTACCCAGGCTGCAAAACTGGGAAGAAATTCGGTACACAATCACCCGTCAATTTTCGCTAACCTGGCGATGTCTCAGACCAGTCAGGAAAAGCATGGCGAAGCTCTAAAATCGATTGAGAAAATCAAGAAAAGGTTTGGTGAAAAACAAAACGCAGATATCTACACAGCTGCTTCGGAAGCCTTGGTTTATCATAACCAGGGTGATGAAGAAAAGTCGGCAGAGGCCATGAAAAAGGCCAGTGCGCTCTATGAAATTGCCGGTGACTCGGCAGACAATCAAATGACTTTGGAAATGGCGAAAGTTGCTTCCAGTCTGGGTGATATGGAAATGACCGAAAATCTGCTTAAAAAAGCCGTGCAAAATAATCACAATGATGATGAATTTCTCAATGCCGTCACTCAAGTCCTGCATAAATCAGACCTGGACCTTGATCCGGAAGATTTCGTGTCTGATCTGCGCAAGGGCGTGATTGAGATGAACAACCGGGGCGTAAAACTGCTTCAGGCCGGCAAGCTCGATGATGCTGTAGCGCTGTTTGAGGAAGCTGCCGAGCAGATGAGCACCAATGTCATTATCACAACCAATACAGTCAGAGCGCTGTTAACACGCATGGAAAAACAGGGTTCCAATAATGCAGATTTGTTTAAGGTCAGGCAGTTCCTGGAAAGACTGAAGCGGATTGACTCCAATGAGTCAACTTATCAAAAACTGGTGATTCGGCTAAAGAAAATAGTGCAAACAAAAGGCTGAAAATTTAATGGCTGTTCGTTATTCAGATATTCTGGCCTCGGTAATTCATGACATAAAGAATTCCATGAGTGTCATCAATAATCATATTGGTGACATTATGATGAACGATGATCTTTCTGAAGACATGCAGCAAAGTGCCAGTGTCATGTACCAGGAAATAAAACGTGCCAATAACCAGTTGGTTCAGCTACTGACGCTTTACAAACTGGATAATCAGCGCTTAACGCCGAATATCATGGAGTACAATGTCTATGATTTTCTAGAGGAAATCATGATTGAGGAAGCGGCATTGGCTGAAGCGCAGCACATAGAAATTGAAATGGAATGTGATGAGTGGCTATCATGGTATTTTGATCAGGACCTGGTGCGAGGGGTTATCAGCAGTACCATAGGCAATGCGAAACGTTATACCAAGAGTAAAATATTGCTTTCAGCCAGCGAAGAGGAGCATTTTCTGGTACTGCGTGTTGAAGATGATGGCGATGGCTTTCCGAAAAAATTCATCGAATATCACCAGCAGCAAACCGATAAGGATGTTGGCAGGGCATTCTCTGAAGGTCGCACTCAACTAGGTTTCTTTTTTGCCACCAATATTGCCGAGATTCATGAAAACAAGGGTCGAAGTGGATTTATGAAGCTAAAAAATGGCGAATCACTCGGCGGCGGCTGTTTTGAGCTCTGGTTGCCACGTTAAAATAAATCCCCCGCGAGTGGTTATACTGAGATTAAATTCAGGTAGAATGCGGCTTTTTTAAAGACTCTCAGGAAAATCATGTCCCGAACTGCGACAGTTGAGCGAAATACACTGGAAACCCAGATTGCCGTGGCTATCAATCTTGACGGTGAAGGCAAGTCATCCTTTGAAACCGGAATCGGATTTCTTGACCACATGCTGGATCAGGTCGCCCGTCACGGTATGATCGATATTGATATCAAAGCCAAGGGTGATTTGCACATTGATGCCCACCACACCGTTGAAGATATCGGTATAACGCTTGGCCAGGCATTTGATCAGGCTGTGGCCGATAAAAAAGGCATTCGTCGTTACGGTCATGCCTACGTGCCTCTTGATGAAGCCTTGGCAAGGGTCGTTATCGATTTTTCCGGACGGCCGGGCCTGGAAATGCATGTCGATTTTCAGCGTGCCGTGATTGGTGGTTTTGATGTTGACCTTTTTTACGA
>JARRJW010000245.1:0-3257 GCA_037388785.1 Gammaproteobacteria bacterium | reverse complement strand
CACTCATTAAAAAAATGAAGTTATGGAGATAAATAAAGGTCACGACCCAAGACGTCTTTTAACGAGTTCAATATGTTGATGCAAATCATAAAGCTGACTGGCAAAAGACAAGGGCACATGCACATGAATAACTTCCTGCTCAATTTCATCCAGCTGACTTCTCAGCGCAGCAATGTCAGGTTCCGGTTTGGCATTAGCCAAATCAATCTTCTCAAGAGACTGGTACCAGCGATAGATTTTTGAGCGCATGCGCCATGTGTAAATTGGCGGCATGATCTTCATCAAAGGCAGCATTAAAACCACTAACGGCAGTATCATCACCTTGAGCCGATCAATCAGGCTGGCTAGTCGAAAAGGCAGGAAACGCTGCAGCAAGGGTGGCCCGTACTCATAAAAACGCTTGGCTTCCTTACTCAGCGGATACTCGGCAAAAGCGGCATTGGGAAACTCACCGGTTGATTCAAACCAGCCACCATCGCCATGAACCTCATCTGCTGCCTGAAGCAGTAAATCCTGAATTGCAGGATGCAGGTCTTCATGTACGACCAGGTTAGCCGTTGCCGCCAATAGTCTAATGGGTTGAGCTGGAATATCGTTTCGAAGGTTAATCATGCCTCGTGGAATATCAACATAGGAAAGGAATCTTAAACGCCTCTGATAAGCTTCGGCACGTTCAAAACTCAGCAACTCGACTTCGTCATTGTCCAGCAAACTGCTTACAGCAGAAGATTCTGGTGAGGCCACCAGGAACACAACATCGACTTTTGCATCATTGAAACTGCTGTCATAACTTCCCTGCAATTCGTCAACAAGCTCAACCTTATCGAGTATTTCATTTTCAGACAGCAGCCTTTCAACCAGGCTTCGTGTACCACTACCCTGCTCGCCGATAAAAATCTTGAGGCCGCCCAGTTCATTTAAATACCGGATATCCAGGTCTTTTCTGAAAAAAACCCAAAGCGGCTCGTAATACAGGCTACCCAGTGTCTGCAGTGGCACCTGGTCTGAACGGCGTGCTGTGCCTCCCTGCACAAAACCGACGTGGGCAGCTTCGCTTAACAGCCTGTTGACATTCTCAACCGAACCATGACTTTCCTGAACAACCAGTTTGAAATCATGCCTGGCAAGTAATTCCTTATATTTCAGGGCAAAGTTGTAATAGGCCCCGTCCGGGCTTCCCGTGGTAATGGTCACCTCTCGGGGTGGTGCAGGATCGACGAACTGATAGGCGATATAAAAAGCGGCGACTGTTAACAGAACAGGTAATACCAGGGTTTTCAGTGCTGTTGAGCTCACGAATCAATCCTTAGCATGTAATTCTATAATTTTTATCAGACCATCAAGTTCAGGGTAGTCTGACTTAAGCTGGCGTATATAGCCTAAAGTTCGAGGAATATCTTTCAGATAACCGGGTTTGCCATCACGAATATTCAAACGCGCAAAGATACCCGCGGCTTTTAAATGACGCTGAACCCCCATCAGATCAAACCATCTGAGAAAATTCGTTTTATCATCAGCTTTTAACAGACCCGCTTCAATACAAAAATCACAATATTGCATTGCCCAGTTTACAACTTTGTCACGCGGCCAGTCGATGTAGCAATCCTTAATCAACGATACCAGGTCATAGGTGATTGGTCCGGCAACCGCATCCTGAAAATCCAGGATGCCGGGATTTAGCAACTTGTCACCCCGATTGCCATCTTCAGAGCTGAACATCAGGTTTCTCGAATGATAGTCCCGGTGGACACATACTCGGGGCTGTTGCAGAGCATTTTCAACCAACAGGGCGAATATGTCATTGAGCACTTGGCTTTCATCTGCAGAAAGGTCTATGCCCAGGTATTTTTGCAGCAACCAATCGCGAAACAGGTCCATTTCCCTTAATAACATTGCTTCATCATAGGCAGGCAACCCGGATATATCACAAGTCTTTTGCAAAATGATCAGCGCATGCAGTGCATCACCATAGAGTCGATCCACATTGGAATGATTCAAAACATCCAGGTACTGGGTATCCCCCAGATCCTTTAATAACAAAAACCCCTGGTCCAGATCTTCAGCAAGAATCGCCGGCACGTTCAAACCCAGCGCCTGGAATTGCCGGGCTATCCGCACAAATGGCTCACAACTTTCCTTATCCGGTGGCGCATCCATGGCAATGTGGGTTTCACCATTTTCGTAAGACAGGCGAAAATAGCGGCGAAAACTGGCGTCACCGCTGGCTGGTTTTAAATCAAAATCTTTTAAACCACATTGGTCAGTTAACCAGTTTTCAAGCTTTTTTATTCTTTCAGGCATGTGCTGCAACCAGATAATTGATATAGCGCTGATTATAAAAGACTTCCCTGAAGAATACCCAGCGTAATAATGTCGGCGCGTTTAGCTTTAATTCATTTCGAAAAAATACGCTAAATTATTGAAAATTTGCCTGTTTTATGCGACTTTAAGTGCCTTTGTGGTTGGTCTCTTAGTGATTTATAACCACATAATCAAAATAATACTTAATTTCAAAGAGATACTGACGGAACCCTGTTTTCCCATGGACAATTTGCCCGAGCAACCCAAACTTATCGTCAGGTTTCTGAAAGCCTGCCTGGTTTCTGCCATTTTGATTCCATTGCCTGGTCAATTATTGGCAAAATCTCAGTGGGAATGCCGGGTCAGTGCAGATAGCTCTTCATGGGATTGCTATAAGGACGGAAACCTCGTCATGCAACCGATGCCGGAGGTCAAAACTGCACCGGCAACTCCACCAGCAGAAATTGATAAGCCAGAAACTTCTACTGATTCGACCGCGACACAAGATGATGTCACAGAACCCGAAAACATCGTAGATAGCCAACCTGAACAAGCAGCAACCCAGTCTGCAAAACAGGCAGAATCCACTGTTTCTCAACAGCAGGATATTGAGATAATCGACCGAAGAGAACCTGTAGAAACTGCAGAAGAAATTGAATCAGAAACACAACCAGTCGAGCAATCTCCAGTCATTTCAGAATCGGCAGCATCTGATAGCAGTGTTGAAGCTAATAGGAATTTTTCAACCCCTGAGCCTTCAGCTGTAGAAACCGCCAGCAAAGTAAAGGCCATACCGGCCAAAACTGATAATGTTGATGCAGAGACGACCCAATCCCAGGCAAATGAAACCCAACCACTCTATTGCAGCAACCAACCTCGCCAAATTATTCGTGAGCCCCGCCCTGTCTCGGGTGTTGAAACCTATGTTGATGCGGACGATGTTGTCTTCGATGAAA
>JARRJW010000244.1:0-3263 GCA_037388785.1 Gammaproteobacteria bacterium | reverse complement strand
TACTATCCCGGAGACAAGGGACGTGAAGACGCGCTGGTGTTTGCCAGGGTTTTATAGTGATTGTCCCGAAAAAAGCTTCAATCTAAGTTATAATCCCGCAACTTTTTTTCATGCTGTAACATCCAATGTCCGATTTACTCAAGGAAATCGAACGTCGTCGAACGTTTGCTATTATTTCGCACCCCGATGCGGGTAAAACCACGCTGACAGAAAAACTGCTGTTGTTTGGCGGTGCCATTCAGATGGCAGGAACTGTCAAAGGTCGCAAGGCTGCACGCCATGCCACCTCTGACTGGATGGAGATGGAAAAGCAGCGTGGTATCTCAGTGACCTCATCCGTTATGCAATTCCTTTACAAGGACCGTGTGGTAAATCTGCTTGATACCCCGGGCCATGAGGATTTCTCTGAAGATACCTACCGTACCATGACTGCAGTGGATTCTGCGCTGATGGTTATCGATGTTGCCAAGGGCGTTGAAGACAGAACCATCAAGTTAATGGAAGTCTGTCGTATGCGTGATACACCGATACTGACATTCATTAATAAACTCGACCGGGAAGGCAAGGACCCGATAGAGCTGCTCGATGAAATTGAAGATATTCTGAAAATCAAATGTGCACCGGTGACCTGGCCAATTGGTATGGGTAAACGCTTGAAGGGCGTGTTCGATTTGCGAACGGAAAAGACGCATATTTTCAGTGCCACGCATGGCGGAAAAATCATGGAAGGTGAAATTATCGAAGGCCTTGATAACCCGCGACTCGATGAAGTCATCGGTGACATGGCGGAAGAACTGCGTGATGAAATTGAACTGGTTCGTGGTGCCAGTCACGCGCTTGACCTTGACGCTTACATGCGGGGTGAACTGACGCCAGTATTTTTTGGTTCTGCTATCAACAATTTTGGTGTATCTGAACTGCTGGATGCTTTTGTGAATTACGCACCGCCGCCAATCGCAAGAAAAACCCGTCAACGTCTTGTCGAAGCCAACGAGGAAAAGTTTTCCGGTTTTGTTTTCAAAGTGCAGGCCAATATGGACCCGGCTCACCGCGACAGGGTGGCTTTTCTGAGGGTTTGTTCCGGCAGTTACAAAGCTGGTATGAAAATGAGACAGGTTCGCATCAATAAAACCGTGCAGGTCTCGAACGCGATTACTTTCCAGGCAGATGCACGCAAACATGTTGAAGAAGCATTCTCGGGCGATATCATAGGCCTGCACAATCATGGCACCATTCAAATTGGTGATACTTTCACCGAGGGAGAAGAGTTGCGCTATGAAGGCATACCGTATTTCGCACCGGAATTATTCCGCCGGGTTGTGCTCAAGGACCCGCTAAAGCTGAAACAACTGCAGAAAGGTGTTCTACAGCTGTGTGAGGAAGGTGCGACACAGGTTTTTAGACCCATGAAGAACAATGACATGATTCTAGGCGCTGTCGGTATACTGCAGTTTGAAGTGGCTGCACATCGTCTTAAAGGAGAATACGGTGTTGAGGCGATTGTTGAACCGGTACAGGTTAACACCGCCCGCTGGGTTTACTCTGATGATGACAAGGAACTGCAACGTTTTCGTGAAAAGGCTTATGAGAACCTTGCAGAGGATGGTGATGGGCAACTGGTTTACCTGGCACCCACCCGGGTTAACCTGAATCTTACCGAGGAACGCTGGCCGGAAATTCGGTTTGCTGCCACCAGGGAATTGTAACAAAGCTTAAAGGGATGCATTTACGCGATCCTGAAAAGCTTTTCGTTGACTTGCACTTATGAATGAAGATGGATAAAACGATGGAAACAGAAAAAGTTAAACAATTAATTGAAGCAGGCCTGGAAGGCGCAACCGCAGAAGTAACCGGTGATGGTCGTCATTTCGAGGTCCTGGTAACGTACCCCGGGTTTGCCGGCAAGACCATTATCCAGCAACACCGCATGGTGATGGAAACCGTCAAAGCGGAAGTTGAAAGTGAAGAGCTGCACGCACTATCAATTAAAACCAGGGCCGAGTGATTTAAGTCTTCAATACAACAGCATCGGCCCGGCCAGCAGGGCAGGCGCAGTCACTGCTGTCATCACGTTAAATGCCATGCGCTGCAGCAGGTTGTCACGATTGACCTTTTTAAGATTAATGGCAATCGGTAAAGCAGCTACCAGGCTCAAAAATGGCATCAGGCCACTGATATAACCGTAAAGAATGACAATAATTGCGCCGCTGCCAAGGACACGATGCATCTGCACGGTTTTATCAAAACCATATTTTATCGCGAAGTGATTTCGGCCTACCGATTTATCAGCTTCGATATCCGGAATCTGGTTAAGCAATAACAGATTGTTAACCACAAAAAAAGGCACCATCGAGGCCACGCCACTCAAAACATTAATGCTGCCAGACAGTGCCAGATGTGTGCCCATAACCATGATCGGTCCAAATGCCAGACCGGGGATGAACAGGCAAACCCATGGCCAGCGGTGAATCCATTTTGTATACAGCAGAATAATAATGACACCAACGGTTCCAAAAGCAATCAGCCAGTAGCTTTTCAGCCAGGCGAGATACAAGCCCGCACCAACGGTGATTAATAAAAACAGAATGCCGAGTGTAAGTACTATCCTTGAAAGTGTCGGGTTGGCAGGTAATGTACCACTACCTCCGCTGAATGGCGTTTTCCGTGTTTTCAGATCGAGACCGCTCTTGAAATCACTGTATTCATTTAACAGGTTGACGCTGGCGTGGGCACTCAATGCTGAAATGAAAACCAGGATAATAATCTGATAGTCGAGCTCTACGCCGCTGTACGCAGCCGTACCTATGCCGGTCAGCAGGCAGGTGGGTGTTAACAGTAAAAAAGCAGGACGTGCTGAACCCAGAGCAACTGTTAGTTTGGACAACGGCTTGCCTCAGCCTGTGAGCTCGGAAATTTTGATACGCCATTCAGCCGGGCCACTTTGGTGGACCGAGTTGCCAAGACTGTCTACTGCAACAGTGACCGGCATGTTTTCCACTTCAAATTCCCGTATAGCTTCCATGCCCAGTTCTTCAAAGGCCACGATGCGGGCTGATTTTATTGCCTGGGAAACCAGGTAAGCAGCTCCACCGACTGCCATCAGGTAAACAGCTTTGTGTTTTTTAATCGATTCAATCGCAACCGGCCCACGCTCTGCCTTGCCGATCATGCCCATCAGGCCGATTTCACCCAGCATCATTTCAGTAAACTTGTCCATGCGGGTCGAAGTGGTTGGCCCTGCAGGACCAACCACTTCATCTCTG
>JARRJW010000243.1:2232-5516 GCA_037388785.1 Gammaproteobacteria bacterium | reverse complement strand
AAAGAGGATGTTTCCCTGGAAGACTTTAGAAAGTTCTGGGATAGCCCTGAACTTCTTGGCCTGTTAGATGCCATGCTTGATAAGGTTTTTGTGGCAGATATCAAAAGAAACCTGACACTTGATGTTGAAACCAACAAGATGCTACAGGCAGAGCGTGCGTCCAAACAACCATTTGACGGCATTGTGGAAATTTTATGGCAATCCGGTGCTGACATGGCTGCAATTGAACAGGATGAACAATTTAAAGAGCTTTATGCGCGAATGGAAGAGTTACAAAGCCAATTTATTGATTTTGACGAATCAAGAAGATTTATAACAGAGTATAATCAATAGCAACTGAATAGATTATTCAGTAGTTAGAAAACCTACTCTTAACCTCTGAGGAATCCGTTTGAATTCGTCATTGCGATTGGCTCACGAGAAAATTTGGCGCTGAACATACTCAATCACTGCCACAATCACTGCCAGCCCGAAAAGTGATTCAGCAAAAAGGTAACCCTAAATCAGTTTAATTGTTCCGTCTTCTGGGCTGAACTTGATTGCATTCGATAATAAATTCGTAATTACCTGTGTAATCAGTTTTATATCGAAAAAAGCATTCTTCATTTCAAAATCCAGACCGATAGCAAATTTACCCATACACAAATAGGTGAAGATAATCGTTTCATTAGGAATTTAAGCTGTTATTTCCTCTGCTGACCCTATGGACAGGCTTGGTGAAAACCTGATAGCAAATATGTATATAATAGGTCATTCTAAAGCAAGCAATATGCTATAAATATTGGCCATATTGATCAAAACAGACCTACTATGAATAAATTTATTATCTTACTCAGTCTCTCACTATTTTCTCTAACTGCAAATGCAGAGAAGCTATACACCTTTGGCATTGTGCCGCAACAATCCGCTAGCAAGCTGGCAAAATTATGGGGACCGATTTTTCAGGATATAACTGAAAAGACTGGCATCAAACTCAAGTTTGCCACAGCTACTGACATACCTACCTTCGAAAAGCGTTTAAGTGAAGGAGCCTATGATTTTGCTTACATGAACCCCTACCATTTTACTGTATTCAACGAGACGCCTGGTTACCGGGCACTGGCCAAAGCCAAAGACAAGCGTATAAAAGGCATCATTGTGGTTAAAAAAGACAGTGGTATAAACGAACTGCAGCAGTTGAACGATTCAAAGATGGCCTTCCCCTCCCCGGCTGCTTTTGCAGCCAGTATATTAACACGCGCGCACCTGGCAGCCATTGGCGTTAAGTTCACGCCCAACTATGTTTCATCTCATGATTCCGTATACCTGACAGTCGCCAAGGGGCTTTATAAAGCCGGAGGCGGTGTCATGAGAACCTTTAATAACATGGATGAAGCTACGCGTTCACAATTGAAAGTCTTATGGACATCAGATGGTTTTACACCGCATGCCATTGCTGCTCACCCTGATATTGATGATGAAACAGCCAACTTAATTCAGGATGCATTGATCAAGATGGAAGAAACCCCTGAGGGTCTGGAATTACTCAGTTCAATCAAGCTAAAGGGCTTTGTTGCAGCGAAAGATTCCGACTGGGATGATGTCAGGGCACTAAAGATTGACTTACTCGACGATCTCTGAGGCAGACTGTTTTGAGTTTCCGCTTAAAAACCATTATTGGCATTGCAATAATTGAAGTTTTTTTACTCTCACTACTGATTGTCAGTAATTTATACTATATAAGCAATTCAAATGAAGAACAGTTAATTCTCAATGCCAACACCAAGGCAACTTTGTTTGCCAATGCAACCAAAGATGCCATCCTGTCAACCGATTTGGCAACCCTGGATAGCGCAACAGATGAAATCATCAAACAACCGGAAATCAGCTATGTAAAAATCATATCAAACGGTATTACCCTGGCCGAAGCCGGCTCGGAGATAATGTTACAAGAAGTACGCGATACCGACTCAAACCTTCACGATGTTGATGACGGAATTTTTGACCTTAGCTTTGATATCATTGAAAGCGATATCAAGTATGCCGAAATTAAAATGGGGATTTCTACCCTTCAAATCGAATCCACTTTTGATGACATTCAAAACTGGAGCATCACTATTGCCATTATAGAAGTCTTTCTGGTAGGCATCTTCTCATACATTTTAGGTAGTTACCTGACATCGAACTTAAAACGACTGGAACAGGCCTCTCAGATTATTTCCACTAAAGGCCCTGGTCATCAAATGACGGTCAAAGGATCAGATGAGATAGCAAAGCTGGTAATGTCTTTTAATGACATGTCAAAAAACCTTAGGGAAAGTTATGACCAGCTCGAATACAGTCTTCAATTGCAGAATGAACTGCTATTGGACTCGACTACCTCCAGGGCAAAAATAGAGGCTATCCTGGAGGCTTCACTGGATGCCTTGATTATTATTAATCAGAATGGACTGATTGAAGAATTCAATTCGCGCGCAGAGGAAATCTTTGGATGGTCTAAAAGTGAAGTCATCAACAAACCGTTGGCGGCCTTCATCATTCCGCAACATCTGCGTGAGGCTCATACCAAGGGCATGGAGCATTACTTACTCACCGGAGAAGGCCCGGTACTTGGTCAAAGGCTTGAGTTAACAGCCCTGCATCAACAAGGATATGAATTTCCGATCGAAATTACCATTTCCAATATCAAGATTGACAATCAGGAATTTTTTGCTTCATTTATCAGGAATATTACCGAAAGGAAAAAAACCGAGACTGAACTAAGGTTATCATCAAAAGCATTTGAAACCGTCGAAGGGATATTCATTGCAGACCAAAGCGGCCAAATTCTGCGGGTCAACAAATCCTTTACCAGGGTCACCGGTTACTCTGAAGCCGAAATTCTTGGTAAAAACCCAAGAGACTTTTTAAAATCCGGTGTTCACGATACGGCTTTTTATGATGATATGTGGAAACAGATCCGGCTGAACGGTAAATGGTCTGGAGAAATATACAACAAGCGTAAAAACGGTGAAATTTTTCCCGAATACCTGAGTATTGCTGCCGTATATGATGAGCATGGAAAGCGTTCACATTTTGTTGCTCACTTTGTTGATATTACTGAGCAAAAAAATAATGAAACCAAATTGAAAAAAGCGCGACAGGAAGCCGAAAAAGCGAATGAAGCTAAAAGCCGTTTCCTGGCTACCATGAGCCATGAAATTCGCACACCACTGGGTGCCGTACTTGGAATTCTGGATATGCTTAAACAAACCGAGCTTTCGCAAAAACAGTCCAACCTGGTTAAGACAGGTGAACAATCGGGC
>JARRJW010000243.1:0-2169 GCA_037388785.1 Gammaproteobacteria bacterium | reverse complement strand
CATTAAGATTGCATGAGCTTTTCATCGGCGTAAAAGAAATACTTGAGACCCATGCCATTAATAAAGGTCTGGATTTACGATTGACCATACATCCTGATGTACCGCAGTACGCTCTGGGTGATGCAACACGTATTCGACAAATATTAATCAACCTGATCAATAACGCGATCAAATTTACTGAGCATGGACATGTTGAAATATCAGCACAATACCAAAAAATTAATGAAGATGATTTTGTTCTAACGACAAAAGTCAGTGATACCGGCATTGGTATATCCGAAGAGTTTCAGAAAAAACTGTTTGATGAGTTCACCATGCATGATGAATCACACGCACGAAAGCAGGAAGGCAGTGGTCTCGGGCTTGCCATATGCCACCAGCTTGTTCAACTGATGGACGGTCATATATGTGCCAAAAACAATGATAACCAGGGGTCAGTTTTTGAATTTGAAATCAGGTTGAAGCATGCCACCGAAGAGCAAATAATCATATATGAACATCAGTACAAACCGAAAACGATTATCACCAATACTGATATCAAAGTGCTGGTTGCAGAAGACAACCCGGCCAACCGCATGATATTTGCAAATTACCTATCCAGTGCCAATATCGAACATAAGTTTGTAAATAATGGCATTGAAGCTATTGAAATTTTTCAGAAGGAAGATTTTGATATTATATTGATGGATATTTCAATGCCATTAATGGATGGCATTGAAGCAACACATCAGATCAGAAGGCTCGAACAAAAAACCACTTCCCCTGTTCCAATCATTGCCCTGACTGCACATACGATGGACGAAGAGATAAAACATTATTTAGCCGAGGGAATGAATGGTCATCTTGCCAAGCCCTGTAACAAGGAAAGTATGCTTAGCTGTATTCAGAAATGGACCGGCAACACCCTGGAAACTAACAATACAAAGCTGGAAAAACAACCGCCTGAAGGAAACCCTGCAAATGTAGAATCGCAACAACCAGAACTTATTGACCAGGCAGTCATTGATCAGTTAATTCATGATACATCAGAAGAAATTGTACCTGAATTACTTCAGTTTTATATTGCTGAATCAGAAAAACTGTTAGAAAAAATTCTGCTAGCCAGGGACGATAATGACGCCAATTCTCTAGAGTTTAACTGCCATACCCTGGGTAGCAGTTCCGGAGCACATGCTGCCATGCCGTTGCATTACCTGGCCAGAAAAATCGAGCATTATTGCAGGGATGGTTCACCAGACCAGGCATTCGCCTTGATTGATGAACTGGAGTCACTGGCAAAACAAAGCTTTAAAGCACTCGATGAACTGGCCAAAAATATGTCTAATGCTGGAACTAATAATTAATCTAATAATGGCCGGTAGTTTCTGGCCTTGTGCAGATAAAATGATCCTGATCCTGCATCACATCAAAACTCAGTATGCCTAAACCGGTATTGAGACCAAACCCACGATTAAGTAACTTGGTATTGCTCCAGTAATCTGTCGCTGGGTTCCACACGATCTTATTGCTAAAATAATAAAGACCGACCAGCGTAAAAACTGAAGGCAAAGCCCAACCCTGCTGTAAATTTTCACATTTAGCTGAAGCTTCATGCCAGCTCAGTTCCGTTTTAGTCAGTTCCAGGATTTCTGTATCAGTAGCACTGATATAACTGGCCACAAGAATTGTCAGTAGTACTATTAGCAAGGCATAAATTGTATAAATAGTTAACCTGAGCATTAATAGCTACCTGTTTTCTTTAGAACTTTTTTTACATCTGATGAAATTTCAAATACCTGGTCAAGTTTAGTGATTCTGAAAATCTGCCGGGTAACATCATTCAAATTACTTAAGTAAATTTGCTGATTACTGTTTTCCAGATATTTTTTTAATTTGATAAAGAAAACCAGGCCAGTACTGTCGACAAAATCCAGGTTTGACATATCAATAACCGTTGTTTTGTCCAGTGTCACATCAAACAGATCATCGAAATTGATCTGTCGCATTGCAGCAAAATCGAGTCGACCGAATAACCGCAAAACTGTTGTTTCATTTGTGTAATTAAGCAGGTAATAAAAATCCGAGAAAATTTTATCCGTGTTAAGCTGCTTTAAAACATCCGGGGTTGTTGCCAGAAGCCTGCCGGAAAAGAGCTCATATACCCTTTCGGCCTTAAGCTTCCCAATGACA
>JARRJW010000242.1:0-3297 GCA_037388785.1 Gammaproteobacteria bacterium | reverse complement strand
GCTAATGGTGAATTGACTCCCTTTACCGGCGATACACAACTGTTTATTAAGCCGGGATTTCGCTTCAACGTTGTTGACGCGATGCTGACCAATTTTCATTTGCCTGAGTCGACACTGCTGATGCTGGTATCAGCTTTTGCTGGGTATCAGCATGTCATGGAGGCTTATCAGCATGCGGTGCAATCAGAATATCGTTTTTTCAGTTATGGAGACGCGATGTGGTTGTCCAGGCACAAAAAAGGCGCGGCAGGGGAGCCGCGCCAAATACCACCAAAGGAGGATGGAGGATGTGCTGAATAATCAGCACATAAGAATTTTCTAATAAACCGATGAATAAGTCAACCTATTTGTAAAATTACAACGAAAATGTAGGTGGCTTTAAGTTGATTTGTTTTATAAAAAACCAATTACAACCAACTGATATATAATGCAATTTACTAAAATTGAAACCACTGGGAATGCCCGCCGCACACAATTAACATTTGACCGTGGCATTATTGATACACCTGCGTTCATGCCTGTTGGAACCTATGGTACCGTGAAGGCAATGACACCGGAAGAACTGCAATCCATCGGTGCGCAGATCATTCTGGGGAATACATTTCATCTCTGGCTAAGGCCCGGAACCGAGATTATCCAGGCTCATGGTGACCTGCATGATTTTATGCATTGGGATAAACCAATTCTGACCGATTCTGGCGGTTTCCAGGTGTACAGCCTCGGTGCCATGAGAAAAATTACCGAGCAGGGAGTGGCGTTCAGGTCGCCGGTGGATGGCTCAAAAGTATTCATGGGACCAGAGGAATCTATGCAGGTACAGAGAGAACTTGGTTCCGATATAGTCATGATTTTTGATGAATGCACCCCGTACCCGGCAACCTTTGAAGAGGCCAGAATTTCCATGGAGCTCTCTCTGCGGTGGGCTGAGCGTAGTAAGCAGGCCCATGGCGATAATCCTTCAGCGCTGTTTGGTATTGTGCAGGGCGGTGTTTATGAGGAGCTACGTCAGCAGTCGCTGGAAGGGCTGGTAAATATTGGCTTTGACGGTTATGCGGTTGGCGGCCTGTCGGTCGGGGAACCCGCAGAAGACCGTTGGCGGATTCTTGATTTTCTGGCAGACAGGTTGCCGGCTGACAAGCCGCGTTACCTGATGGGCGTGGGTACTCCCGAGGATATAGTTGAAGCCGTGCAGCGTGGCATTGATATGTTTGACTGCGTCATGCCGACCCGAAATGCACGCAATGGTCATCTGTTTACCCATGAGGGTGTAGTCAGGATCAAAAATGCGGTACATGCCACTGATACTTCGCCGCTGGATCCACATTGTGACTGTTATACCTGCCAGAATTACAGCCGAGCCTATTTGCGACATTTGCACCGCTGTAATGAAATCCTGGGTGCGCGGTTGATGACGATTCACAATCTTTATTATTACCAGACGCTGATGGCCGGATTGCGTGATGCCATCGAAGGTGATTGTCTGGCTTCGTTTGTTGAGGATTTTTACCTGATGCGTAAGCAAAGCTAGTTTTACCATGGCAATGTCAGATCGAGATTTGTGATTTTTCAGGTTCGGACTGAATCCGGGCTTGGAGCTTGACTTCGCCACCCAGGGCTCAGACACCTTGAAAAATCAAAACCCTCAACCTGTTTCGATGATAGATTTGCGCTATGCAATTTTTTATCAGAGCTGAAAAAGATTTCTAACCGGCCCCAACGTCGAAAAGTCAGTATGACAGTGTAGGGCGAACTATGTAATAATCGCGCGCTACAAATTTTCTTAATTTTGCAGGAATCTACAATGAGTTTCTTTATTTCAGAAGCTTTGGCAGAAGCGCCAGCCGCCGCTGCCGGAGCACAACAAGCGGGCTGGGAAGGCCTGATTTTTCCCATCGGACTGGTAATCATTTTATATTTCTTCATGATTCGTCCGCAGGTAAAACGACAGAAAGATCACAAAAAGCTTGTTGATGCACTTAAAAAGGGTGACGAAGTGCAGACCGCAGGTGGTTTGATGGGAAAAATTACCGATGTTGGTGAAAATTTTTGCAAGCTGGAAATCGCTGAAGGTCTGGAAATCAAAATCAGGAGAAGTTCTGTTGAGTCCATTATGCCCAAGGGTAGCCTGGACGAACTTTAATCAATCCCTGAAATCGATAATTTAGGCGTCCCTGCCATGATGAATCAATATCCGCTATGGAAAAACATAATGATTCTGGTCATTGTGTTGATTGGAGCGCTTTACGCGTTGCCCAATATCTACGACCAGAATCCCTCGATTGAAATCACTGCTTCCCGTGACAAGACGGTCGATCAGGCTTTACATGATACGGTTAAGGCCCGTTTGGACTCGCAGCAGGTCAACTACAAAAAAATTCAGTTCCTGCAGGATAAAATCCGCATTCGTTTTTCCACGCCCGATGATCAGCTAAGAGGTCAGGAAGCTTTAACCGGGTCCATTCCTGATGGTTACACGCAGGCATTGACGCTTCTGCCTGATTTGCCAGCCTGGCTGGTTGATCTCGGTGCCGAACCCATGTACCTGGGGCTCGATCTTCGTGGTGGTATTCATGTGCTTATTGATGTTGACATGGATGCAGCCGTCAAACAGGCAATCGAGCGTTACACCGGCGATGTTCGTTCATTTTTGCGTCGTGAAAAACTACGCTATATCACGGTAAGACAAACTGCCGATGGTATTGAAGTGAAATTCAACGATGCTGAATTGCGTGATACCGCTGAAGAAAAACTGGGTAATGAATTCCGTGATCTGACTTTGGATGCCTCTGATGAAGAAGGTGCTTTTTTTGTTCGCTTGTCTCTAAGTGAAGATGAGCAGCGTGGTGTGAAAAAGTTTGCACTGGATCAAAATATTACAACTTTGAGAAATCGTGTTAATGCCCTGGGCGTGGCTGAGCCGATTATTCAGCAACAGGGTGACCGACGAATCGTTGTGCAGTTGCCCGGTGCCCAGGACCCCGGTCGACTCAAGGAACTGCTTGGTGCAACCGCAACGCTTGAATATCGCCTGGTGGATACAGATCACAGTGTCCAGGATGCTGTAGAAGGACGTGTGCCGGCCGGCGCAAAGCTGTATCGCGAGCGTGATGGGACACCTGTCCTGTTGAAAAAACGGGTTATCGTAACCGGTAACCAGATCACGGATGCTTCCTCCGGCCTGGATCAGCGCAGTGGTGCTGCCGCGGTGTTTGTTAACCTCGACGGTCAGGGTGCCCGTAGAATGCGCAATGTGACCACCGATAACGTCGGTAAGCCAATGGCCGTTGTTTTCATTGA
>JARRJW010000241.1:0-3325 GCA_037388785.1 Gammaproteobacteria bacterium | reverse complement strand
GTTTTGCCCTCAATTCATTGAACAGGCCTGATTCCAGGGGCAGTTGAACTGCGCCCCGGATTTAGGGTTATGCGGTTTTTCTCAGTTCATCGTCACGATAATGCGGGTCTGTCCAGCAGGTAGGCAGGGCTTCACCTGATGGAAAAACCAGACTGCTTTTTTCGAAGGTTTCCGGCTCCTGCATTTCTTCTCCAAAATGGAATCTACCCATGACACCCTGTACAAATGGATCATACAAGTCGTCAAGTTTCATGACTTCAACCAAGTGTCCGCTGGAACGTTCTTTCATGTACATAGCGGCTCTCCTCGTTTAGTGTCGATCCTAAGGGTTAAGCAAGCGAATAATCCAAGCTTAATCAACCCCCTCATTATTAAGTATAGTTTGTAGAGTCAAACAGGTTGGCGCAGGTCGATTTTTATAGGAATTTACTTCATCCTGCATTTCAGGGTATTCGGCTTCAGGAAGTCCATTCGAACGGTGACGATCAGTTCGGAAGTTTCTTTCAAAATATCACGTGGGAAACGGGCAAACGGTGAGGCGGAATCGAGAATGTTAACAGCGGCCTCATCAAGTAAATCAGTGCCTGAGGATTCCCTGATAAAGACATCACCGGTTTTACCATCAGGTTTCAAGATAAACTGTATTAGCAGGTTGCCGTTAAGTTTATCCCGCTTTGCCGCTGCCGGGTAATTCCGGTTGCCGGTTTCTTCGATTTTATCTATCAGCGTTTTGTAATAGTCAGCATAAACAGGCTCTTCGTTGGTGTAACTGAGATACCTGGAAGGAATAGCAGATTTTTGAATAACAGGAGAGTTTGACTGGTTTGTCGTTTCACAGGGCTGTTCCTGGTAGCTGACATTGCCGTTATTTTCGCAGGTAAAAATTTGTGCATAAATAGCATTGGATGATACTAAGCAGATAATGGCAGTCAAAACTTTCATGGGTTTATAACCTGGATTGTTTCATTGGTGTAATAGTGAGTGTAGTTTACAGTGTAATTTTAACGCGTGAAGCAGCGTGTATAGCTTTATTTTTGGCTTCCTCAATACTGGTTCCTCTTGCGAGCATGACGCCCATTCGGCGTTTACCCTTAATTTCAGGTTTTCCGAATAATCGCAGTTGTGTGTCGTTTTCTGCAAGTGCCTCTTCAAGATTACTGAAAGTCACTTTTTCAGATTCACCTTGAACCAGTATAACAGCAGAAGCAGAAGGCCCATGCTGATGAATATTTGGAATGGGCAGGCCAAGAATGGCGCGAACATGTAACGCAAATTGTGAAAGGTCCTGGGAAATCATTGTGACCATACCGGTATCATGAGGCCTGGGTGAGACCTCGCTGAAGAAAACCTTGTCGCCCTTGATAAAAAGTTCGACACCAAAAATACCGTAACCGCCAAGTGCGGTGGTTACTTTCAGGGCAATCTCTTTGGCGCTTTTCAATGCGACATCGCTCATTGGCTGGGGCTGCCAGGATTCCTGGTAATCGCCATCTTCCTGTCGGTGGCCTATGGGCATGCAGAAACTGGTGCCGCCTTTATGACGAACTGTCAAAAGTGTTATTTCATAATCAAAATCGACAAAACCTTCGACAATGACCTTGCCGGCACCGGTGCGGCCACCTTCCTGGGCATAGGCCCAACTCGTGTGGATATCGTCAGCACTTTTAATTGTGCTTTGTCCCTTGCCCGATGAACTCATGATGGGTTTGACCAGGCAGGGAATGCCTACCTCATCCACTGCTGCAGTAAAGTCTGCTTCATTATCAACAAAACGGTATTCAGATGTTGGCAAACCAAGCTCTTCAGCAGCCAGGCGCCGAATACCTTCCCGGTTCATCGTTAAAAAAGCAGCTTTCGCAGTAGGGGTCACATTGAAACCTTCCTGTTCCAGTTCAAGCAGGGTTTCAGTGGCAATGGCTTCAATTTCGGGAACGATGTGATCGGGTTTTTCCTGCTTGATGATTTTTCGCAATTCGGCTTTATCCAGCATTGAAAAACTGTAGGAACGGTCTGCCACCTGCATGGCAGGGGCGTTTTCATAACGGTCACAGGCGATGACTTCACAACCCAGACGCTGAAATTCAATAACCACTTCTTTGCCCAGTTCACCAGAGCCAAGCAAAAGCACTTTTTTGGCCGTCGGAGAAAAAGTTGTTCCTATGGATGTCATGATGTTCTCATTCAATGAAATAGTCAGAATGCGATTATGCAGTCAAATGATGGGGCTTGAAAGTCCGGGGAAGGCGGGCTTTTCCAGTCAACGGTCGATCCTGGACCTTGCTTAGCGGTTTAAAGAATGATGCTGATAAAATGCCGGACATGGAAAAGCGCCATTCGAAGCTTATGTTTACGTTCTTGATATCTCTTATGTTATACAATTAAGAATTGTATTTATTGCTAGTGCGTTTGTCGGGGTCAGGTAAATCAGCTGACATAATGATCAGAACATTAGCTTAATATGACATTCGGCTAGTGGTTAGTTAGTAAATGTATCAAAGTAAAAGTAATTTCCTCATCGTTCTGGTGATAGCATTTCTCACGGTTTCCTTATGGGCCTATTCCAACCGGCCAGCACAGGAGCCTCCCTGGCCCGAGGTCATTCCGGGGTTTGCCTTCTCGCCTTACCACAATGGGCAAAGCCCGTTGACAGCGATTCATCCCACACTCGAACAAATTGAATCCGATCTGGAATTATTGTCTGGCCACACCCATGCGGTTCGTACTTACACAGTAGATGGGATTTTTGCCGAGATTCCAGGCCTGGCGAGAAAACACGGCCTGAATATCGCTGTAGGTGCTTGGCTGGATAAAGATAAGGAAAAAAATGCACGTGAAATAAAGACATTGCTGAAAGTTGCAGTCAATAATCCCCGCAATGTGGTTCGTGTCATTGCCGGTAATGAATCGATTTTGCGTGGTGATCTCAGTGTGGAGGAAATGGCAGAATATCTTGACCATATCCGCCACGAGCTGGGCGTCCCAGTGAGTACTGCTGAACCATATCATGTTTGGCTCGATGAACCTGAACTGGTCGAGCATGTCGACTATCTGGCCGTGCATATGTTGCCATATTGGGAAGGCATTGAAGTGGAAACAGCCATTGGTTTCATTGTGCAGCAGATGAATGCTCTAAAACAGGCTTACCCGGATAAACCTATCGTGATTGGCGAGGTTGGCTGGCCCAGTTATGGACGCTCGATCAAGGGGGCAGTGGCCTCATCAGCAAACGAAGCCATATTTCTTCGTCGTTTTATCGATGTTGCCGAACAGGAGGATTATACCTTCTACATTATGGAGGCCTTCGACCAGCCCTGGAAGGAGGAAC
>JARRJW010000240.1:0-3333 GCA_037388785.1 Gammaproteobacteria bacterium | reverse complement strand
TAAATTCAATGCCATGCTGTTCAAAAAGCTGTTTGCGGTAATCAGCTTCCAGTGCCTGCTGCGGTGGCGGCAATGATGTGCCTTGTGGGTTATATACCAGGCTAAGTTTTAAATTACTTTCAGGCTTACCGTAACCCAGTTTATTAAGCTGCTTTAAAGCTTCAATACTGCGCTGGTAAACGCCTTTACCTCTTTGCTGATCAACATTTTCTTCAAGGTAGCATGGCAGGGATGCAACAATTTCAACCTGCTGATCCGCAAGAAATTGAGCCAGTTGCAGTTTGTCCGGTTCAGTCAATATTGTCAGGTTACATCGATCAATCACATTCAAACCAAGTTTTTTAGCCTCAATCACCAGGTACTGAAAATGCTCATGTAATTCCGGCGCACCGCCGGTAATATCCAGTGTATTGATTTTTCTGTTTGCCAAAACCTTCAGCACCAGCTCAATGGTTTCATCGGACATCATTTCAGTTCTTTTCGGGCTGGCATTCACATGGCAGTGAACACACTGTTGGTTACACTTTAAGCCGAGATTAACCTGCAACGTCGTGATTGAACGACGATTTATCTTTGGAAAAGATGTTGGAAAAAGATGAGGTTTACTATCGAGCATAATGATTTGAAATAATTCTAAATTATTGAGCTAACTGCTGATCAAGCAAGTTTTCTATACAAGTGACCTGTTCAAATTGTTTAAGTTGTTTCAGCTGTTCCAGACGCGCCAACCAACGTTGCCTGTCATTAACACCAACCAGGTCATCCTGCCCACACCAACTTTCTGACAGTGCTGTAAAGTCAGCTTCAACTGCATTATCAGATTCAGACAATACTTCTTCCCTGGCTTCATTATTGGACAGTCCGACTACATCTGCAGCTCGTTGTGGTTCTGTTTCGGGTTCTGGAATTGGCGCAGCCGCGGCAGGAGCCACTTTTTTCTGCACAGATTTCTGTCTTGATAAGGATTCTATCTGCAAACTGCCAGATTTTTCATCTGTAATAACCCTGGATGCTTTTGTTTCCTTTTCAAAAATACCCTCACCGGCCTCTTTTTCAGATTGCATCATGGCATCATCAAGACCATTCCCTTCTTGTCTTTCCACGGACATTGACTTGTCGGCAGTCGGCTCAGACGTCATGATTTGCTCTTCAAAGTCCTTTTTGACTGGAGTCTCCTCAATCACTCTCAACACCACACCCAAACTTAATACCAGAACAGCAGCGACAGAGAGCAAGCGTGTTAATCGGCTGCGTCGTTTGGCAACGCCAGTCCGCTTAGCGGTACGCTGTATCCTGGCTTCGACCATTTTTGAAGGCTCAGCCTTGCTGATTTGCTGGTAAAGCCGGCTTAGCTGTTCATCATCATGACTCATCACAACCCTCCAGCCCTTTTCTGAGTTTATTCATTGCATAACGCAGGCGACTTTTTATTGTCTCCCTGCCGCAATCGCTGATACTGGCAATTTCATCCAGTGATAAACCGCTTTCCTGTTGCAAAACAAAGGCATCACGCTGTTCCGGCTTTAAGATTTGCAGTAAAGCCAACAGCCGCTCCATACAATCCTTGAGGAACTGTACATGCTCAGCCAGAACACTGTCTGCGATCTGCTCATCATCAATATCAACAGGTTCTTCCGGTTTCTGCTGGCGCCAGTGATCTGTCAGCCTGTTACGTGCAATGGTAAACAACCAGGCCAAAAACTGCCCCTGGTGATTATAGCCAGGGATAGACTTGATCACGCGCAGCCAGACATCCTGAAAGATATCATCAGCTATATTCTGTGATTTTACCTGACGAAAAATGTAATTAAATACCGGCAGACGATAACGTTGGTATAGCTGATCAAACGCACGGCTATTGCCGCTGCGGTATTGATCTATCAATTCATTATCGTCGAATTGTTTCATTTTAAAGGTGTCATAATAGCGTTGCTATGTATATTAACGATGAAAAACCTCAAACGGGGTTAATTTATCCAGAATATTTCAACCGCTGATTTTTTTCTTTATGCGGTTAAACAGACTGACTTTACCTGATTTCCTGGCATTGCGAATTTCCCAGAGAATATTTGATGTCAGCATGAGCATACCCTTGATGGTCTTTACCTGGCTGATTTCCATGCGCAGTTCTTCCTGAAGTGCAGGTGATGGCCAGGGATTTGCTTTTTTGTTTTTGCGAATGAAATTTTTGACACTGTTATGCAGGTTTTGATGTAACTCATCGACAATATCTTTTTCAACCTCCTCAACACGCCGTCCACTCAGGTTGTTCACCCAGTACCTGGCACGCTCCGGGGTAAGCAGTTTAAATTCGACGCATTCCTTGCTGATTAACTCCTGGATTGGCTTACGCTGTATAGCCAGTTTTTCTTCCATTCTGGCCGACTGCTGTTTTTCAGGAACCGGCTTTGCCTGTTTCCCCAGCTCTTTTCCGGCTTTTGCCGATGCTGGTTTTACTGCTTCAGGTGCAGATATTGGTTGAGGATTAACAGGCTTTTGTTTCACTTTCAGGCCTGCTTCAAGTATTCCATCGGCTTGATGTAATTCGATGCGCAAATCATCGAGAAAGGCTTTTAGTGCTTTTTCTACGCCCTGAATATCGGCACCTTGATTGGCTATCTTTTCAAGATGTTCGCGGGCACGCTTTTCATATTGCCTGATCTGTTTGGCGTTTTTAATACCTTCATGGGTACAAAACATAAACACATGCCCTGTGGCATTTATAGCAATAAACTGCTCAACCTTATCGTCAATCATAGCTTTGCCTTAATCAGGCACTACTCATGTCTGAATTGGCGGTTTTATTCTGTTCTTCATCAGCCACATGGTTTTTAGGCGTTAACGCTTCATCACTGGGTATCTGTTTTACCATGATTTGTTTGTAATAATGGTTTGCCTTTTTGTACAGGTTATTTAACTTATCCGATGCAGGACCATGGTTCTGAATAAAATTCATGACAGAACGCATATATTTTCCTGCTTCCATCCACATTCCCTGCTCTGCAAGTCCCCTGGCCTCAGCCAGATTAAAATCCAGTACCATTTGTGCACGAATGCCACTGATATCAAGCTGAAACTGGTTTTTTTCAGTGGCATTCATGCCACTGACCGTGCGTGCGTTATGCAGGTAGTTAATCATGCCATTCATGCCTGCCACATAGCGGTCCAGCAACTGACGGTTGTTTGGTACCGAATAGGGTATTTCATTGCGGGATTCCAGTGTTTGCAGTGCTTGCTGGGCGCGACTGACCTTGGCATCAATACCATCCACTTTTTTCTGGATATGGCGTATAGTCATGTAACGGGCAAGAGTCTCCTTATGCAGGGAGACCA
>JARRJW010000239.1:0-5860 GCA_037388785.1 Gammaproteobacteria bacterium | reverse complement strand
TTTTCAAACAACCTGGTTGGCTTTGTGAGTTGCCAGTTATTCCTGTTTTTTAAAATAGATTTCAGCGTTAGCATGCCTGATTTTGCTTGACATGAACATCGAAAAAGAGCATCAATGTTCTAAAATATTTGGATATTTTTTCGGTGAAACTTTCTCGTCTTATTTTCCTTTTTTTGCTTATTACGACCTTTGCTGTAATTGCCTGGCAAGCCTATACGCATTTCGATTCTAAAAATGAAAGCAAGCAGGTCAAAGATGATAAAAACAGGCCTGTGCCTGTTGTAACCGAGCCGATAGTAAAAACGTCTATTTCTCAGATACGTCATTTTAACGGGACGCTTGAATCGTATGCAGAGTTCTATGCCTCCCCGAAAGTAGGTGGCATCATTGAAAGTATATCTTTCAATCTGGGCGACGCTGTCAGTCGGGGCCAAATAGTGGCCACACTCGATAACGCAGAATTTGACCAGATGGTTAAACAAGCCAACGCTGCCGTGGCTGTAGCCAGTGCCAATTTACATGAAGCACGGAGTCTTCTGAAAATTGCAGAGCGTGAACTTAAGCGTATTGACAAGTTAAGTGAACGCGGTGTGAGTTCTGCCTCACAACGCGATGCTGCACAAGCCGATCAATTAGCCAAGCAGGCTCATGTACAAGTCACCATTGCCGAGCTGACCCATGCTCAGGCACAACTGGAAACCGCGCGTATTCGTCGTGATTATACGAATGTTACTGCTGATTGGCATGGCGATGATTCAGAGCGCCTGGTTGCTGAACGGTTTGTAGATGAAGGTGAAACGGTTGATGCCAATACACCAATTTTGAAAATAGTAACACTCAACCCAATTACTGCAGTATTTCATGTTACTGAAAAAGAATATGCCGGTCTGAGTGCAGGCCAGCAAGTCTCAGTTACCACAGATGCTTATCCGGAACAGCGGTTTTCAGGACTTGTGAAACGTATTGCGCCCATTTTCAGTGAAACCACTCGCCAGGCTCGTATTGAAGTTCAAATAGACAACCTGGATAAAAGACTCAAGCCAGGCATGTTTGTCCGCGCTGAGGTGGTTCTTCGCAAGCTTGATGAGGCCATTGTCATACCATTGCAGGCACTGACCCGTCGAGATGATATGGAGGGCGTTTTCATTCTTTCAGAAGATGGCAGCAAGGTAACATGGCAAAGAGTAGCAACTGGCATACGTCAGGGAGATCGTTTGCAGATTCTTGATGAGGAATTGCAGGGCAGAGTTGTTACTTTGGGACAACAATTACTAAAGGATGGCTCTACAGTGATTTTGCCTGACCTGAAAAAAACCAAATGAATCTTGCTCGAGCCAGTGTTCGACGTCCTGTGTTTGCCACCATGGTGACATTGATTATCGTGGTATTGGGCCTGGTGTCTTTAAGCCGTTTACAAATTGATTTATTACCAGCTATTGAACTGCCAACACTGACCGTGCGCACTAATTACGAAGGGGCAAACCCTGTTGTCATGGAAAGTCTGGTTACACAAATTGTTGAAGAAATCGTCGCTACCGTGCCAGGTGTCGAGGAGCTGACTTCAACATCCTACGAGGGAAACAGCAGTGTCAAAGTCAGCTTCAGCTGGGGCACATCTATCGATGCTGTAGCAGTGGATGTTAGAGCAACTCTGGAAGACGAAATAAGTGAGCTACCCGATGATGTAGTTGGCCCCCGCGTCAGTAAATTTGATGTTGATACATTTCCCGTCGTGATTCTGGGTATTTCGAGCAAGCTTGACCCGGTTGAGTTAACACAAATTGTAGAGAACCAGATACGTTATCGTTTTGCGCGTATCTCCGGGGTGGCTCAAATAGATCCCTGGGGTGGATTTAATCGTGAAGTCAGAGTTGAGTTGGACCCGGCCAGGGTTAATGCTTTTGGTTTATCACTTGATACCGTGCTGGATGCAATACGTGATGCGAACCTAGACAGGCCAGCAGGAAAAATACAGCAGGGCACTTACGAAGTGACATTGCGAGCACCCGCTGAATTTACTTCGTTAGATCAAATCAGTGAAACTATGATTTCACGTCACGAAGGCACTGTAGTTACTCTGGGGCAAATTGCAAAAATACGTGATACCTATGAAAAGAAAAGTAGAATCATTCGTGTTAATGGAGAATCTGGGTTACGTGTAGCTATAAGAAAACAGCCAGAAGCAAACACGGTAGAAGTTGCTAAAAGGGTGCTTGAAGAAGTTGAGGCGATTAACCGGGAATTTCCACAGATCCAGGTTGTGGCAGTCACCAATCAGGGGAATTTCATTCAACGCTCTATCGAGAATGTTTCACGTTCGGTATTATATGGTGGTGCCCTGGCGGTGCTTGTACTTTTGTTTTTTCTTCGCAATTTCCGCAGCACGCTTGTCATTTCCTTATCTATTCCAATTTCCATTATAGCTACATTTGCATTGCTCTATTTCAGTGGCTTCACGCTCAATCTGATGACATTGGGCGGACTGGCATTGGGAGTTGGAATGATGGTTGATAGCTCGGTTGTTGTGCTTGAAAATATTTTCAGACGACAACAGGAACATAATGAAACTGCTAAAGAAGCTGCTGTTGAAGGTAGTCAGGAAGTTGCTTCTGCAGTTACAGCCGGCACGCTGACAACGCTGGTTATTTTTCTGCCATTGATTTTCGTGCAGGGTGTTACCGGAGAACTATTCAAGGAACTTGCTTACGTGATCATGTTTTCCCTGCTTTGTGCTCTGTTGGTTGCGCTTGGTCTGCTTCCCGTGCTGTCAGCAAAATTGTTGAACCGGCATTCATCGCAGACACAAGAAAAAGATAGCTTGTTAAATAAAGCAGGTTCAGTGATCGATTCTCTTTCTAAGGCTTATCATGACCTGTTGATATATACACTCAAGCATCGTTTTTTAACAATCTTTATATCAGTTTCTCTATTTGCGGCCACGTTACTGCTGATGCCCTTTATAGGGACCGAGTTTCTTCCTCCCAGTGATGAAGGTGAAGTTCGGGTCACCGGTGAAATGGAGGTGGGAACACATCTGGACCTGATTGACAAACAGGCATTGATATTGGAGGAAATGGTTTTCCCACTGGTTCCTGAATCTGTTTCTTCTGTGGTAAGCGTGATGGCATCTGGAACCAGGGGTAGTTCAAAGGCGCGTGTAGAAATCTGGAATTAAGTAGAGAGTCGGGTATACCACAGCAGGAAATTCACATTGACCGTAGCAAGGCTGCCAACATGGGGTTGAGCGTACGCGATATTCTTACTGTTATTGAAACTGCAGTAGCAGGTTCCAAGGCTGGAGAATACCGGGTAGAGGGAAATTCGTATCGGATTTTGGTTCAGGTTGAGAATGCTGCTAATCGCTCTATTGACGAGATTCTTGATCTAACCGTTCAATCACCCACTAATGAAAAAATTGCCCTGCGTAACCTGGTAAGTTCCCAAAGAAATGAAGGTCCGGTGACGATCGAACGCAAGGACAGGCAGCGACTTGTAACTATAACCGCTAACGTTTCAGACAGGGATCTTGGGTCCGTAGCTACAGACATACAGAAACGTCTTGATGCAATTGCACGCCCACCATCTTATGATCTGGTTATTTCAGGAAATTACGAAGAGCAACAGAAATCTTTTGATCAACTGCTTCTTTCATTGGGTCTGGCGCTTTTATTGGTTTATATGGTACTTGCCGCGCAATACGAGTCTTTTCGAGATCCATTAATCGTGATGTTTTCCGTTCCCTTGGCTGCGATTGGTGTCATCCTTACACTATTTTTAACTGACACCACGATGAATCTTCAGTCGGCCATCGGCTGCATTATGTTGGGTGGAATTGTTGTTAACAACGCCATTTTACTTGTTGATCAGGCAGGACAATTAAGACGAAAAGGTCTCGATATATATGCAGCGCTGGCAGAAGCAGGCCGACGACGCCTACGCCCCATATTAATGACTACATTGACTACGATTCTGGCATTGTTGCCACTGGCACTGGGTATTGGGGAGGGTGCCGATGCGCAAGCACCTCTGGCACGTGTCGTTATCGGTGGGTTGGCGGCTTCAACTTTGATCACACTGGTTTTTGTGCCCGTTGTTTATACATTTTTTCATTCCAGGAAAAGCGTTTAGCAGGTAAACAATTCCCGGTCTTTTTTCCTGATAGTTCATCTAAAGCCTTTCCTGGATTTGTGAAAAAGCTGACGTTCAGACATAAACCTGAGTATTTTCATATAGCCGTTATATCATTAGGTTACTTGTAACCTATCCGGCTACTTGCTCAATGGTAATTTCTGATGTTATGGACGGATGGATTTTTCGTTGAAACTCAACTTGAATAAAAGACCTTGCCCGGATGACGCTGTTTCAAGTTTGATATCGATATTGAGTAAACGGGTAATCTGCCTGACGATATACAGACCCAGTCCGACACCTTTTTGCCCCTGATCCGTACCCCGCTGGAAACGCTGAAACATTTGCTCCTGCTGTTCAACTGGAATACCAGGCCCCGAATCCTTAACACTCAGTACAGGCTTGTCTGAAATTATTTCGAGTGTCACTTTCACGGAACCATTTTCGGGAGTGTATCTGATTGCATTGTCAATGATATTCTGGATAACAATCTGCAATAAAGTCTCATCTCCCTGAACCATTTCTCCTGTAGTATGGTTTTCAAAAGCCAATGTTAAATTTTTGTTGAACGCTTCATTACTCATGTCTTTCATAATCCTACTGACAAGTGCAGCCAGGTTAACCTGCCTGAACTCGATACCTGTGTGTGAGCGAGCTTCAGTGCGGGCAAGAACCAGAAGTTGTTCAACCAGATGTGTCATCCTGTCGACACTGGAAAGAATATGATCAATACCAGGTTCAAGTTCAGGCGTTGAATTCATCTGCAAGACCTGCACCTGAGTCTTAATGGCTGCCAATGGTGTGCGCAATTCATGTGCAGCATTGGCAGTAAAGCGCCTTTCATTTTCCAGTGCTTTTTCGATTCGATTAAACAGATGGTTTATCTCATCAACCAAAGGCAATATTTCAACGGGTGTTGCTTCTATGGAAAGTGGCTCGAGTGATAAATGGGATCTTGTTGAAACTCTTTTTGCAACAATCTGCAAAGGTTTCAGGCCTTTGTTGATTACACCAATCAATATTAAAGCAATAAGTGGCAAAATAAGGAAAAATGGCCAAAGCACATTGCCGAGGATGACCTCCAGAAGTTCAGTCCTGATTTCGATTTTTTCACCTACCATGACGGCAATCGAATTTTTCTTCTCAGTCAATCCAAATACGCGCCACTGGGTATTTTCAGAATTAATCGTATGAAAACCATTAACAATCTGGTCAAAGGGAATCTGACTGGATGAACGCAGTAAAATCCTTCCATCAGCTGCCTTGATCAGAAAAGCAATTTTGGATTCATACGGATGGGCATCATGATTGACATTTGCAGGTTCAAGCGTCAGGTAATCACTTATTTGACCAGGGTCTGTATACTTGTCAACAGCTTCAGACAGAACACGGGAACTATGCACTGTTTCGATGCCCAGTTCTTCGACAATTCTTTGCAGTTTTTCCTGCATATCCTGTTCTTCTTCAGCTTCGTGAGCCATCAATGCAGCCAGGACACGCGCGTAAGAAGCCAGTGATGCGTCATAAACTTCGGCAACTTCATGCGTACTGCCACGATAAACCAGTACAACACCAATGAGCCATGCAATCAGCAGAACGAAAATTACACCCAGGGTCAGGCGCTTTTTTATGGAGGTACTATTGATCATTGATGATTTGCCTGGCGATTGAATAACCCAGCCCCCTGTACGTTCTGATCAGTTCCTTGCCAAGCTTTTTTCTCAAGTGGTGG
>JARRJW010000238.1:0-6809 GCA_037388785.1 Gammaproteobacteria bacterium | reverse complement strand
TCGCCAGTTTAACCCTGATGACCTCAGGGCTCAGATTCTGACCCAGGAGTTAATTTTGAACCTGGGTCTGTTATTACGCTCACACCCGGAGCTGTTTGAAAGCATGACGTTAATTCGTACCGGGCAACTATTGCAGTTAATCGCAGTTCGGCTGCATCCTGAAACACGTTTGCCGCTTAATGCTGCCCTGGATGAACTGGTCAATATGGCACCTCATAAAATAGCCAGGGCAGTACGTGATGTGCTGACGCATTTTCAGGATGCCAAAGATTCTCTTATTCAAAGGGACCTGATGCATGTTTCATCTGAATCAAGCGGAATGGTCACGGTAAAATTTGACAACGGCATGGATCCGGACCTGAATGAAGCTGACAACTGGCATGAGTGGCGCACAATTCAGGGCAGTCTGGGCCGTTACCGGGAAGATTTTTTTGAAGGCGTCTGGGATATTACCAATCAAAGCGCTGGCGTAGTTATTGGTGATCAGTGGAACCCCAAATTACGTCTGGACCAAAGCTTATGCGCTGACATGACGCGGGGAGAAAAACTCTTCAAGGATCGCGTCGAACATATACTCAACAAGACGCCGGCACCGGATGCCCATCAACTTTATGTTGAAGCATTGGAGGTACTCATGCTGATTATGTGGAAAAACCCTGAGTTACGCATTGCCGATACCCTGTTTCTTGATGTCATTATTGGTCATGCCGTGCGTCTCGCCTGGCAAAAACGCAAACCGGAACTTTCCGAAAGCTTTGACCGGTACCGTGACATAGCCTGGAAACAGTTTTATTTAAGCCCACCATCGGAAGTGGCCAATTACATTATGACTGCCTTGGCCTATCTACTGATAAATGAAAACAAGGATGTATCATGAAGTATGTACTGGCAGGAGATGTAGGTGGAACCAAAACCGTACTGTGTTTGTATTCTGTTTCAAACGACACGTCTAATAATGCAGTTGTTCAGGAGGTGCATAAAACCACCTATCCCAGTTCCGGTTATGCATTCTTTAGTGAATTAATCGTTTCATTTCTTTCTGAATTTACCTCCACAAACAAGAACAAAAATTCTAAACAACCAAACTCACATACACAAATGAAGCGGACAAACACTCATATGAATTTGGATTAAAAGCTATCTATCTTCTCAACGATCTCGAAGCCGCTGCTCATGGCATGCTCCACCTGTCTGATGATGAATTGATTGAACTAAACCCCAATGCCATTTCCCGACCTGGCCACCTGGCGGTAATTTCTGCTGGCACCGGCTTAGGTGAAGCGATACTGGCCTGGGATGGAAAACGCTACACGGCCATACCATCAGAAGGAGGCCATTGTGATTTTGCGCCACTTTCAGTGCAGGAAGATGCACTACTGGTTTTTCTGCGCCAACGTTTTGCCGGTCATGTCAGTTACGAACGCATACTCGCTGGTAACGGTTTCAGTAACCTTTATGATTTTTTGAGTGCTTCCGGGTATGCAAAACCTGACCCGAATATTGAAGCCAGGTTATCTGAAGGGGATCGAAATGCACAAATCAGTCGGTTGGGACTGGCTGGTGAAGATCCCATTTGTGCTGAAGCATTGCGTTTGTTCGTACTTATTTATGGCAGAGAAGCCGGTAACCTTGCCCTTAAATGCCTACCACGCAGCGGCATCTATATCGGTGGTGGAATTGCACCCAAAATCATGTCTGCTTTTCAGAATGGCGAATTCATTCAAGCTTTCCTGGATAAAGGACGAATGAGCCATGCAATAAAAAATATTCCGGTGCGTTTATCGCTGAATACCGAGGCACCGTTGATTGGCGCGGCACATATTGCCAGGCAGAAACTATCCTGATTGTTTTACTCAAGCCAGGCCGGTCTGCCGTCTTCAATGCCTCCCTCGGCAGGCTGGTATTGCCGAAATCCAGCACCGGAAAATGTACAGTGACATCGTCCTTTGGAACCCAAACGTCGGTCATTTTCGCGCTCGCAATCAGCGACTGTTCCCAGGTCTGGTATCACTGCAGGAAAATCCTTGAACTCCTCAATTTTTTTCCCAATTTTTCATTATATTGAAATAAATTTTGATTATTTACACTATATATTGTGTTTAAACTTGATTTTAGACACTAATTATAACTTATTGATTTAATTGTATTTCGATAGACCCGCATCCAGTTATCCACAAGCTTTCCACAAATTTTAAACGTCTTCTTTCTCTCTTATACACAAGATATTGTGGTTGACACATCTCAAACAGCGTATATATTGTGTTCTATAGACTTTTAAACCCCAATGTTTAATCGTCTTGATAATAAAAATTTGTTTAAACCAAAGGGTGCAGGAGGAACGATGGCAAGCGAGCTATCTGCTAATAATTTAACCATTGACGGAATTGCAATTCCACCCTCAGTCAATGAAGAAAAACAACAAGATACAGCCCACACTGCATCTTATGGACTTCAGGTTATTCGCCGTAACGGTAAAGTAACCAATTTTGATATTAACAAGATTGCTGTTGCCATGACCAAAGCCTTTCTGGCGGTCGAAGGTGGTAACGCAGCAGCTTCCAGTCGTGTCCACGATACCGTTCAGGAACTAACTGATCAGGTAATACAGGCGCTGACACGCCGTATGCCCAATGGCGGTACTATTCATATAGAAGATATTCAGGACCAGGTTGAACTGGCGCTGATGCGAGCCGGCGAACACCAGGTGGCGCGTAGCTATATTCTGTACCGCAGTTCCCGTGCTCAGGAGCGAGCTGAACAGGCAGCAGCAACCGGGGAAATTCCGGAAGAACATCAGATTGAGATCTTGCGCCAAGATGGCAGCAAAACGCCTCTGGATATCAAGGCCATTCGCGCACTCGTTTTTGAGTCCAGTGAGGGACTTGAAGCCGTCGATGCCGAACGCGTACTCAATGATACCTGCCGCAGTCTTTATGATGGCGTGAAAGAATCCGATGTTGCTCAGGCACTCTGTATGAGCGCCCGTACCCTGATTGAAAGTGAACCTAACTATAGTTATGTCGCTTCACGCCTGCTGCTTAACTCTCTGCGGAAAGAAGCACTGAATTTTCTTGACCTGCAGTTCGAGGTGAACACCCAGTCCGATATGGGTGAATACTACGGTCAGTATTTCAAGGCTTATATTCAGCGTGCCATAGACCTGGAACTGCTTGATCCAAGAATGGGCCAGTACGACCTGGATAAACTCGTCGCTGCAATTGAGCCTGAACGTGACCTGCAATTTACCTATTTAGGCCTGCAAACGCTGTTTGACCGTTATTTCCTCCACAGTAACGATACACGTTTTGAACTCCCCCAGGCCTTCTTCATGCGTGTTGCCATGGGTCTGGCTATTAACGAGATCAACCGCGAAGAACGTACCATTGAGTTCTACAAACTGCTCTCAAGTTTTGGTTCAACACCTACCCTGTTTAACTCTGGTACTTTACGTCCACAACTTTCCAGTTGTTACCTGACTACCGTGCCTGACCACCTCGAAGGCATTTACGGTTCTATCAAGGATAACGCCCTGTTAAGCAAGTTCGCTGGCGGTCTGGGCAATGACTGGACACCGGTTCGTGGTCTCGGTGCTCACATCAAAGGTACCAATGGCAAAAGCCAGGGTGTCGTGCCATTTCTTAAAGTAGCCAATGATACCGCTGTCGCTGTTAACCAGGGTGGCAAACGCAAGGGCGCTGTCTGCGCTTACCTGGAAACCTGGCATATCGATGTTGAAGACTTTCTTGACCTGCGTAAAAACACCGGTGATGAACGTCGTCGTACGCATGACATGAACACCTCCAACTGGATCCCCGACCTGTTCATGAAGCGCGTTGCAGAAGACAAGGAATGGACCCTGTTCAGCCCTAATGAAGCCACTGAACTGCATGACCTGACAGGCAAAGCCTTCGAAAAAGCCTACGAGGGCTATGAAGAACAGGCCCGTAACGGCCAGATCAAGATTTTCAAAACCCTCAAGGCTGTTGACCTGTGGCGTAAAATGCTCGGCATGCTGTTTGAAACCGGCCATCCCTGGATTACCTTCAAGGATCCATGCAACCTGCGTTATACCAATCAGCATGTTGGCGCTGTTCACAGTTCCAACCTGTGCACGGAAATCACCATGCATACCAATGATTCGGAAATCGCTGTCTGTAATCTCGGTTCTGTTAACCTGGCAGCACACGTTGATGAAAACGGCCTGAACATGGACAAGCTGGAAAAAACCATCAACACCGCCATGCGTATGCTTGACAATGTCATCGACTACAACTACTACAGCGTTCCGCAGGCAAGAAACTCCAACCTGAGACATCGTCCGGTCGGACTTGGCATCATGGGTTTCCAGGATGCTCTCTACAAACTGAAAATATCGTACAGTTCTCAGGATGCGGTTGATTTTGCCGACCGCTCGATGGAGTCTGTCAGCTACTTCACAATCAAGGCATCTTCTGACCTGGCCGAAGAGCGTGGACGTTATTCCACTTTCGACGGTTCACTCTGGAGCCAGGGCATTCTGCCGATTGACTCGATGAAAAAACTGTCGGACGAACGTGGCGGATACCTGCAAGTCGATGATAGCGAGACGCTTGACTGGAAAGCACTGCGCCGTCGTGTCAAGAAAGTTGGTATGCGCAATTCCAACACCATGGCCATTGCACCGACAGCAACCATCTCCAACATCTGTGGTGTCAGTCAGTCAATTGAGCCGACCTATCAGAACCTGTTTGTTAAATCTAACCTTTCCGGCGAATTTGTCGTGATTAACCCTTACATGGTTAAAGACCTGAAAGATGCCGGTCTCTGGGATGAAGTCATGGTTAACGACCTGAAGTATTATGACGGCTCACTTCAGCATATCGATCGTATTCCAGATGATATCAAGGCACGTTATGCAACTGCATTTGAAATGGATGCGCGCTGGTTAATTGAAGCGGCTTCACGCCGTCAGAAATGGATTGACCAGGCACAAAGCCTGAACCTGTATATGTCAGAACCTTCAGGTAAGAAACTCGACAACCTTTACAAACTGGCCTGGGTCAGAGGTTTAAAAACCACTTACTACCTGCGTTCAATGGGGGCTACCGGTGTAGAAAAAACCTCGGTCGACAGTGCCAGTTCAAAAAATACGATTAAAACGGCCAATACCGGACTTTCGGTTTCCGGTAACGAAGCACCTAAAGCCTGCTCTATTCTGGATCCCGAATGCGAGGCATGCCAGTAACCAGTTTTGCTGGTGAGATGAAATTTAAACGGATGGATTAAGAACTCTCGCTCATGTCACCGAAGGAGTCACCGTTTAAAAGCAGTCTCACCGGCAAATTAATTTACACCAAAGGAACTCCGTTTGGAGTGTTGTAAGAAACTGAATAATAAGACCAAAACGATAAAATGAAAGGAAAGAAAAAATGTTGAACTGGGATGATCCATTCGCTGCTCCGGCAGCACCAGAACCTCAGAAAACAGCTGTTGCCCTTGAGCCAGCAGAAGACCTCATCAAGACAGCCAATGTCAGCGATGAACCGTCAGGTCCAACACCAAGTGCTGATTCAGTAGCCAACCAACCTGCTGCTGCAGAAACCATCCCGCAAAATGCCGAACCAGTGCGAGCTGATGACAAACGTGTCATCAATGGCATGACGGACATTAACCAGTTAGCACCATTCAAGTATCCCTGGGCATGGGAATATTTCCTTAATGCCAACAAGAATCACTGGACCCCGCTCGATATCAATATGGCACAGGATGTTCACGATTATCATCACAAGCTGACTATTGAAGAACGCCATGTGTATGAAAACGTGCTCTCTTACCTGACCACCTCGGATATTCTGGCCATGCGTAATATTGGTTTGGCCGTCATGGAAAAAATGAGCGCTCCTGAGCTTCAGATATACCAGGCCCGCCAGGTTTATGAAGAATCCCTGCATACCTGGACCTACCAGCACTGTATTGAAACCATTGGTCTGGATCAGGGTGAAATTTACAACCGCTATCGTGTTGTGCCTGAAATCCACGGCAAAATACAGATTGCCAACCGCCGCCTGAATTCGGTGATGCGATCGGACATTGACCTGCGTGACCGTGACGAACTGGAAAATTTCGTCATGTCATACATGTTCTTTGCCGGTATCTTCGAAGGCTGTTGGTTCTACAATGGCTTCAGCCCGATTTTTGCACTACAACGCCGTGGTCTGATGAAAGGTACTTCAGAGCAGCTACAATACATTATGCGTGATGAAGTGCTGCATGCTTCTTTCGGTATCCGCGTCGCCAAGCAGATTGTGCAGGAAGAAAACGTCACCCTGGATCCGAAAGCGATTCAGGATATGTGGCTGGAAGCCGAAGCGGCAGAAGAAAAATATGCGCATTACCTACTGCCAGATCCAATTCTGGGTTATTCCGCAGATGACCATATTAACCAGTTCCGTTTCATTGCCAACCGCCGTGCAAAATCACTCAACATGGAAAAACCATTCCCGAGTATTGAAGAAGCCGCACTGCCATGGCTTGATGAACAGGCCAACATGCGTAAGGAGAAAAACTTCTTTGAAACCCGCGTCACCGAATATCAGACCGGCGGCGCATTAAGCTGGGATTAATTCTCTCTGTATAAAAAACGTAGGGACAACTGTAAAACTCGATTTACAACACAAAAAATCAGATTCCGATAAGCTATCAACAAATTTCACGCAAAGTTGATAGCTATTTTTGGATTTATCACCAGAATCAGTTTGCTACGTCCATACTCTATTTTCAGGAATGATACTTAAGCTTTCGAGCTTACTTGCTTATTACCTTATTCATGA
>JARRJW010000237.1:0-3397 GCA_037388785.1 Gammaproteobacteria bacterium | reverse complement strand
CTTCCAGTACATTACTGTCTCTATCGTGATCCCATTCATAGACATGGTCAGTTAATCGCTGTTTAGACAGCAGTTTGTCAGGGTTCATCATCAGGTAGCGCAAAAGTTTGAATTCTGTGCCGGTGAGCGCCAGGCTCTGTCCATCTGCAAGCTTAACTTGCTGACGATCTTCATCGAGTATCAATCCTGCAACAGACAGGTCAGGTTGTGATCTGCCGCTACTTCTTCTTATCAGTGCATTAATGCGTGCGGACAGCTCTTCAAAGTGAAAGGGCTTTCCCAAATAATCATCTGCCCCTGATTTCAGACCCTGAACGCGGTCCGACCAGGTATCTCTTGCAGTGAGAATCAATACAGGGATATCCAGCTTTTTCTCGCGCCAGGCTTTCAGAACTTCTATGCCGGGTTTGCCTGGCAGGCCAAGGTCAAGAATAATGGCATCATAGACGCCATCAAAAGCCAGAAACTCTGCCTCTGAGCCGTCATGAGAAATATCGACAGCGAATCCCTCGCGGCGCAAATCGATAGCTACGCCTTCAGCAAGATCAACATCATCCTCTACCAGCAGCAGGCGCATCTAATCTCTCCTGGGTTCAGATATGGCTTCACCGGTCATCGCATCAAAATACTGCTCAAAGACCCTGCCTTGTGTATCCAGGAACTCGAGCTCATAGACCAGTTTTCCATCTTCTCTTTCCAGTTCAGCTTCGAGGATTCTGACTTCAGTCAGGCCAGCTTTATTGATCAGTTCATACAAGGCGATGATTTCACCCCGATTTTTCAAATCTCTGACTTCGTCATGATCATCTGAGGCCAGGGCCGGCAACCAGCTGAATACAAGAAGAGTTAAAGCCATGATCATGGTGGCCTGCAGGATTTTTGAAATGTGATGCTTTCGGGTATTAAACATAATTTTAAAACAAGCGGATTTCCGGATACTTAAAGCATAACGGTTAAAGCTGAAATTAAACTGAAAAAAACATAAAAAATTGTCTGTAGCAATTATTACTCAGGCTTCCTGCCCGCGCTGAAAAGTTCAGCTACATAGTTATGGATTGTTTCTGACAATCCATTCACATGACAGTTTAAAAGGTCATTAGCCCTCATAATCGAAATTAGCATAATTTTTTCGATTTTCAGCTTGGTTTCAGCTTGGTCCGTTAAATTACCAGCATTCAACACAAATACTGAGGCAAAAATGGAACATTCAAATCAAATCAAAGTCTGGGATCCGCTGGTTCGTTTTTTCCACTGGTCATTAGTCGCTGCTTTTTTTATTGCCTACATCACTGAAGAGGAGCTGCTGACGGTGCATACCTGGGCTGGTTATCTGATACTGGCACTGGTACTGGTCCGGGTTATATGGGGCTTTATTGGCACCAAGTATGCCCGGTTTTCAGATTTTTTCTATAAGCCAAAAATTATCGTTCAGTTCCTTAAAGACACGATCTCATTCAAAGCAAAACGTCACATTGGGCATAACCCGGCCGGTGGTGCAATGGTGTTGATATTGCTGGTGACTTTGATTGCCACCGCAGCAACCGGAATTCTGGTGCTGGGCGCTGAAGATCAGTCAGGACCTGCGGCGACTTTATTTGGACAAAACCGTTTCTTCTGGGCAGATATACTCGAAGAGCTTCATGAGTTTTTTGCCAATTTCACCGTTTTACTGATTTTTGTCCATGTCGCGGGGGTGCTTGTAGAAAGCCTGATTCATCGTGAAAACCTTGTGTCTGCGATGATGACCGGATTCAAGCCCCGTAAATAAGACTTAAGCTGGAGTAATTATGAAATCGCATTACATTTTTTTGATAATTCTGATCTCTCAATTGCCGGCAATAGCCGTGGCAGATAACCCGGTACTGAATGACCTGTTAACGCAATATCAGCAGCAGGGAGCTTCAATGCCAAATGCTGAGCGTGGCAGGACATTGTGGATCATGGAATTTCCCGGTGAAGGCGAATTTAAACAACGTAGTTGTAGTGGTTGTCATGGCAGCGATATCACTAAGGCAGGCAAGCATATAAAAACAGGTAAAACGATCAAGGCGATGTCTCCGGCGGTGAATGCGGAACGTCTGACAAAAAAACGGAAAGTTGAAAAATGGTTTAAGCGTAATTGTAAATGGACCTTTGGTCGTGAATGTACAGTGCAGGAAAAGGCCGATTTTCTTTTTTATTTCAGTAACCCGGTCATTCTTTAGGAGTAAGCCGTGAAATATTTATTACCAATAGCCGCTGTGGTTTTTACTATAAGTTTCGTTGCCATTCCACTGGTTTGGAGTGATGCTCCTTTTACATGGGGAGAGCACGAGGAACACGAGGAGCATGAAGAGTATGAATACCGAATGTCTGGTTCCCCCAGATACGAAAATAGATACAAAGCATATGAAAGGCGGTTTACCGGTGTGGCGAACATTGATAACGAGCTGTATCGAGAAGAGTGTGGCAGCTGTCATATGGCCTATCCAGCCGGTTTGTTACCGGCTGTGTCATGGGAAAAAATTATGGGCGGATTGGAAGACCATTTTGGTGATAACGCGGAACTTGATGACGAGTCGAATAAGGAGATCAAATCCTTTCTGCAAAAAAACGCTTCGGATAATGTTTATTACAGACGCTCCAGGCAGTTTACCGATGAAAGTGATCTGAAAAATGCCCGTATAAGAATTTCAGATTCAAACTATTTCAGGCATGAGCATGATGAAATCCCTGGCAGGCTGGTCACGGGTAATATAAAGGTAAAAAGCTTCAGCCATTGTAATGCCTGCCATTTGCAGGCCGAGCAGGGCATATTTAATGAAGATGACATTAATATTCCCGGATACGGCAAGTGGGATGATTAGGGTTTTTTTAACTGTTTTAAGTGCTTAAAGTGTTAACCGGGGAAAAAATATAATCGTATAGTTCTTCGGCTTGTTTTTCATCAAGGTGCGTACTTATCCAGTCTTCCATTTTTTCTGGTGAAGAAGGTAGAGAATAGCAGGCTCGATATACATAGTCCGGATCGTTGTTGGCATCAAAAAAGTCGTTTCCTTTGATGATCAGGAAATTATTTACTTTGTGAATATCCTCTGTTTTCCAGGAAACTGTTCGATTCATAATGAACCTCGCCAAACATTTGTTTCTATTAATATATAAAAATTGACATAAGGTAGAAATGACATTGGTCAATATTTTAAAAAGTTTGGGTAATGGAACCGCGATTATCGTAGAGAACGTATATCCCGCCAGCTAATTGTAGCCATCGGTCTGGACTCAGGTCTGGAATTAGCGTCTCAGCTTTTCACGATCACTTTCGATCAATGACAGCAGTGAGTCCGTTGCAGTTTCAGAAAAAGAAGCGTTTTAACGTTGAATCGAGGTGTTTATGAAGAGGTTATTTGGAAGCTTTGTT
>JARRJW010000236.1:0-5055 GCA_037388785.1 Gammaproteobacteria bacterium | reverse complement strand
GAACCGGTCATGCAGTAGAACAGGCATTACCAGCCTTGGAAGGTGTTGATAAAGTGCTGGTACTCTATGGTGATGTGCCGTTGATAAAATCCTCAACGCTTAATAATTTGCTTGGCCAGGAATCAGCATTGTCAATTCTCACGGTAAAGCTGGCAGACCCAACAGGCTATGGCAGAATAGTCAGAGATGCGAATGGCCAGGTTTTAAAAATAGTAGAGCATAAAGATGCCTCTGAAGATCAGCTCAAAATTGATGAAATCAATACGGGTATCTTGGCAGCAGATTTTGGGTTACTGAAAAAGTGGATAGATAAGTTAGATAACAATAATAGTCAGAAAGAGTTTTACTTAACGGATATTATCTCACTGGCAGCTGACGAAGGCATTGAAGTTAGGTCAGCCAATCCCGAAACGGACAGCGAAGTGACTGGTATCAATGACAGAGTTCAGCTGGCTGAACTTGAAAGACTGTACCAGAAAGAACAGGCAACTGAACTCATGAAGTCTGGTGTCACGATCAGAGATCCTTCCAGGATTGATATCAGAGGTGACGTAAAAATCGATACTGATACCGAAATCGATATCAATGTCATTTTGCAGGGACAGGTTACGATCGGAAAGGCTGTTAAAATTGGTGCCAATACAGTTATTAAAGATAGTCATATAGCGGATGGTGTTAACATTCTTGAAAATTGTGTGATCGAAAACGCTGCGATAGGAAGCAATTCAAAGTTAGGACCATTTTCCAGAATCCGACCGGGAACCAATCTACAGGGTGAAAACCATGTAGGAAATTTTGTTGAAATCAAAAACTCCGATATTGGCATCGGCAGTAAAATCAACCATCTCAGCTATATCGGGGATAGTGAAGTTGGCCAGAAAGTAAACGTCGGAGCCGGAACAATTACCTGTAATTATGATGGTGCCTACAAGCATAAAACCATCATTGGCGATCAGGCATTTATCGGATCGAATACTGCACTGGTCGCACCGGTAACGATTAACCAGGGCTCGACCATCGGAGCCGGTTCGGTGATCACCAGGGAAACGCCAGCAGACCAATTAACATTGAGCCGTTCCAAACAGATTACCATTAACAACTGGCAAAGACCGGTAAAACAAAAAAAGGATTCCGGCTAAATGTGTGGGATTGTTGGCGCAATTGCAAATTATAATATTGTACCGGTATTACTCGAAGGTCTAAAACGCCTTGAGTATCGCGGCTATGATTCGGCTGGCCTGGCGGTAATAAAAGATACTAATCTGCAAAGATTACGCTCTGTTGGAAAAGTAGACAGCCTTATCAGGCTATCGGATGAAACAGCGATTAACAGTAATACCGGTATAGCGCATACACGCTGGGCAACACATGGCGTGCCATCCGAAAAAAATGCCCACCCGCATGTCAGTAGGGAAAAGATTGCCATCGTTCACAACGGTATCATCGAAAATCACACGCAGTTGCGCCAAAAGCTCGAAAAGCTGGGCTATGTATTTACCTCAGAAACAGACACCGAAGTCATCGTTCACTTACTGGCTTCGCATATCGACGCAGGTAGTGATCTGAAAACTGCAGTGGTCAAGGCCCGGGATGAATTAATAGGCGCCTATGGACTGGCAGCAATTCATTTACATGAGCCTGAGAAAATCATAGTCACCCGATCTGGAAGTCCACTTGTCATCGGCCTGTCTGAGAACGGTAATTTTATTGCCTCGGATGTCTTTGCCTTACTACCGGTAACCAATCAATTTAAATTCCTTGAAGAAGGTGACCTTGCAGAAGTCACCCTGCATGGGGTAGCAATTTACGACAGTGAAAATAAAGCTGTTGAACGTGAAACAAAAATTTCGCAGATTCAGTCGCATCAGTCAGATAAAGGCCAGTATGAGCATTACATGCTCAAGGAAATATATGAGCAGCCATTGGTTGTTTCTGAAACCCTTGAGGGACGTATCCATAAAGGTAAGCTTTTGGAAGAAAGTTTCGGGCATGTAGCTGGCAAGCTTCTGGATAAGACCGAACATGTTCAAATCATAGCCTGTGGCACGAGTTATCATGCAGGCCTGGTCGCGCGTTACTGGCTTGAAGAGGCCGGCGTGCCCTGTCAGGTTGAAGTGGCTAGCGAGTATCGTTACCGCAAAACCGTTGTTGCCAACAACACGATGATTATCACTATTTCCCAGTCAGGTGAAACGGCAGACACCCTGGCGGCATTAAGAAAATCAAAACAGCTGGGTTACCTTGGCAGTATGACAATCTGTAATGTTCCGGAAAGTTCGCTGGTCAGGGAATCTGATGTGGCTTTAATGACCAGGGCTGGTCCAGAGATTGGTGTAGCTTCAACCAAGGCCTTTACCACGCAACTGGTTGCTCTCAGGTTGTTAACCATTGCCCTGGCAAAGCGAAAAGGACTCGATAGAAAACAGGAAAAGCAGCTGGTAGAAGAACTTGAAGCACTGCCACGCCAGATTGAAGTAGCCCTGGAAATGTCAGATGCGATAAAAGACATGGCAAAAGGTTTTTACGATAAACACAATGCACTGTTCTTGGGTCGGGGTGCATTTTATCCGATTGCCATGGAGGGTGCGTTAAAGTTAAAGGAAATATCCTACATCCATGCTGAAGCTTATCCCGCAGGTGAATTAAAGCATGGCCCATTAGCGCTGGTTGATGAAACCATCCCGGTTGTTTGCGCATTACCTAATGACCCGCTGCTAGAAAAGGTGCTTTCCAATTTACAGGAGGTCAGGGCTCGAGGCGGTGAGTTGTTTTTATTCAGTGACCATAAAGTTCAGATAGACCTGGATCACTATCAGAATCTCACTTTATCTGATATTTATCCATCAACTGCTCCGATAGTTTACTGCATACCTTTGCAACTATTGTCATATCATGTTGCTGTCATAAAAGGGACCAATGTTGATCAGCCAAGAAACCTGGCAAAATCAGTCACCGTTGAATAGTTACAAATGTTGTTCAATCGGTAATAAAGATAACAACTGGATCCACAGGGAAAAGAAAAAATTGCTACCCGGCTCCATTGTGGTTCCGCTCTTGTTGCGATGTGGATTGGTCCAGCGAATCTCGGTTTGAACGGGTAGATCCAAAATATTTTTTGATGTTGTCAGCTCAAGGCGATAGGCATAATCATCAAGCCCTTCATATATTTTGTTACTTATTGCGTCTGCAAGCTGCTGATTTTCAACCATGACGCCATTTTCAGTATTCAGGTAGGCTGAGCGTGGGTCCAGGTTAAAGGAGCCAATAAAAATTTTTTCACGATCAAAAATATAAGACTTGGCGTGCAGGCTAGAGCGGGCTGAAGGCTGGTTTTTAAAAAAATGTTTTTTTGCACGAATTTGCCCTGATTCAGGCATCAATTCATAAAGCTGAACACCACTGCGAAGCACGATATTTTTTGTAGCCTGCATGAACTGCAGTGACATCAGTGGAAGCCAGCGAATTGGTTAATATCGTGACTTTAACACCTGTTTTAATCATTTCAGCAAGCTTTTCGACCAGCTTTTTACCAGGAACAAAATAAGGTGAAACGATAAGCAGTTCATTTTTGGTGTCTGCAAGTGCATTATTAAGTGCAGTTACAATTGAATTTGTTTTTCCAGTTTTATTGTCTTCAGAGTCGGGCTTATCATAAATAAGATTGACCGGACTCCAATGCCACTTCAAGTCTTCGGCCAGTAGTTCTTCCAGTAACTTGGTTTCCTTGAGAGACTGAATATAGACAGAGTTATTTTGGCCCTGGGAAAATTCATCTAATTCCGTCTTTAACGTGGTTAGAGAACTGGCAGAAGGCTGGATAATGGATGAGGCATCATAGACCGAATCATCTAGCCAGAAATGGTCGAAAGCATCAGTTGCCTGGGAAATAACATTACCAATAATGAAGACATCAAAGTCATTAAACTCCAGTGATGAACTGGCCTGAAAATAAGCATCGCCGATATTACGACCACCTACAATAGCCACCTGTTGATCAAATATGAAAAGCTTGTTGTGCATGCGGCGGTTAAGCCGATTAAAATCAATTATAAAATTAAACAAACGGTTAGAGCGGTAAGTAAAAGGATTAAAAAGTCGTACCTCGATATTTTCATGGGCACTGAGTGCCGCAATATAACGATCAGGTGTTCTAGAACCAAGGTCATCCAGAAGAAGACGTATTTTTACACCACGCTCGGCTGCTTCAATCAGCAGTGAATATAACAATTTTCCGGTAACATCATCTTTCCAGATATAATATTGCAGATCAATGCTGTGCCTGGCCTGTTTCAGTAATACTGCTCGCGCTAAAAAAGCTTCCATTCCATTTCTTATTAATGAAACGCCCGACTGCCCAGGGTGTTCTGCAAGTAAATCGTTTATATATGAAAGTCTCGAAGCATTTGGCATGGTTGAAGAGTGAACTGTTTTTATGTTTTCAGGCAAAGATGCGCAGCCAGAAAGTAATAAACTTAAACAAAATAACAACGCGAACTGTTTAAATAAAAAGAAACGCTTGATAATGGTGCTATGCATTTAATTGTTGGCATTTTTAAATGGCCAGTATCGATCAAGTAAGATTAAACAGGTCACAACATATACACCAGCCAGGGCAATAAGAGAAATGCGTGAAATGAAAACAGACATGAAATCCTGGTCTGTTCCAAGACTGCCGTGAAAAACGATCAGTAGTGTCGTCAGGGCCGATGAATAAAACTTGGCATCGAGTCGATCAGAAAAAAGCCGGTTGGCAAATAATAAGGCGACAAAAAAGTACACTAGAATAAAAAAATACAATTGCGGGACTGCTACACACATCCAGTAGATAAAAAATGCTGCAGCACCGCCAATAAGTGTCGAAATAAGTGAGTTTGCTACAGCTTCCCGACCCTTGGTGATATCCGGGGTTAGCGAATGTACAGCCGTGGAAATCATTACGACAATTAAATTTGTCGAACTCAGGCTTGTAAACAGGACAGCCAGAGGAAGTACAACAATGGTGCTTTTTAATGCCTTGTTTGCGGCAATTGGTACGTACCCTTTAACCAGCCCCTT